>JAKATM010000008.1 GCA_021818765.1 Thermoplasmata archaeon
GGAGGAAACGGACCAGGTTCAGGTCCGGGAGGTTCTGGCGGTGGTGGGGGCTCGGGATTCCCTGGTTTCTCTTTCAACGGTTTTCCATTTTCACTGAATTTTTCAGGGATTTTCCATTTCCCTTCATTGAATTTCCCTCATTTCAATAACAGCTTTAATTTTAATTTTACCAACTTTAGATTTCCATTTAATCTTTCATCCTTCGGATCACTTTTTGGCCTTAGTCCGGGCAAAGGGGGAAACAGCGGGAATGGAGGATCTGGAGGACCAGGCGGCTCAACAGGAAACTCAGGAAAAGGAAGTACAGGTCAAGGTAATGGAGGTCAGGTAAACCCGATTCTACCCATAATATTGAATCCAATTATACTGATCATAATTGTTGCCATAATTTCTGTCGTGCTTGCATTCACTGTCGTAACTCACGCACGTAAAAACCATGATTCGTCACAGCGTAAGGATCGCGAGGAGGAAATATTAGAGGCTGTGATTGTGCCAGAGCAGGTGAAGGATGCAACAAAGAGCCGCGAGGAACTCATGGATCTACAGCGTGGTGAGGTGATCGCTGGCATATCCGGATGGAAGTCAGCAAGCGGCCTACTGCAACCGCCCATACCTAGTGATCTACCGCTCATATGGCAGAAAAGCGACACTCTAAACATGAAGGTGGAGGAGGGATCACACCTTACCCTACCAGCTGGTTTAAAACAGGATGCAGAGGGAATATATGCATTAAGGTTCCAGGAACGCTGCAACCTTGTCAAGGCAGTCAGGGAGGACGAAGAGGATTCGCTCATGATAAGGGCTATCGATTATTCCGAGGATGTAAGAAGATTCTTCCTGCTTAACTTCGTAAACTATAACACTCGTATTCAGCCAAGCATGACTGCCAGGGAAATTATAGCAAAGATGAAGCCCATCGGATCCGACCCTGCAATTTCCAGCTTTGATGATATAGTATTCGCCTACGAACGTAGCTTTTACGGATACAAGAAGGTGAGGCGGGATGACTTTGAGAATTTTCTCAGGAACCTATCCAAGCTGGATGATCCAAAAATAATCATATGTGCGGGGAATTAACTTGGCATTGAAAGGACGAACCAGGGCGCTACTTGCATCCAGCCTGAAATATTTCATCGGCATCATTGTCCTGGTTTTTGTCATACCTCCAACTCTCTTCTTTCTTTACAGAAATTCAATTCTTTCAGACCTGATAGCACTGTTCCTGTTTCCGTTGATCATATCTTATTTCGGTAGGGTGGCTTCAATTTATGGCTTCACTGCATCGGGGAGGTTTTTGCAGATAATTTTTGCAACGTCAGTTTACGAGGCGCTCTTTCTTGAAGCGTTATTTGTAACTTATGGTTCCGTTACAGGGTTTTCTTCCTATGCTATGTACCTAACTCCGATATTCATAATGTTACTTTCTTTTTCAATTTCTTATTATGGTTACAAGCTCCTGATAGATGGAAACCACCTTTCAACAGGTCTTTACGCATCTAAGGTCTCAAAGTATTTTTTCGCATTATCCATAGGGATATTCTTTACTTACGCCCCCCTGGTTCACTATCTTTCTCCAGTTTTTTATGCCATGTTTTTGGCAGGAATCTTGATTGACACATGGGTTTTCTACTACGATACACCCAGAAGCACGGGACTGAAGAGGCTTGCATCATACCTGAAGGCAAACGGATCAAAATGGGTCGGCCTTGTAGCATTGCTTGCACTATTCTATTCGGTAATCCTGATTCCAAAATCAGCCTACATAAACAGCATCATTGTGATCGGCTTCATAATTCTCCTTGGACTTGGAGTATTTTATTTTATAATGAAACTTTACGTCATGACTTCCAGGTTTATAGACACAGTTACTTACAAGGTTTACAAGAAATTTGAGTACAAGGATGACGTAGTTGTTAATCCAGACATGAATTTCCTGCTTGAAGCGATAAAACAGTTTGTTATCAAGGGAGACAGTGGAAGGCTCCTGATAGCGCTTTCGTCCCTCATGACAAGGAACGAGAAGACGTATGCAGAGATCGAAAGCACACTTCGCCCTATAAGCAGTTATAAGGCACGTGATACCCAGATTTATGGCTTCATCAACCTGAAAAAAACAATCGAGGCACAGATTGCAGTGAGAAATGATATAGTAAAGAAAGTTATAGCGCAATTATCTATAACAGGGGATAGCGAGACATGGAAAAACAAAGCGAATCCAGCACAGAACTGAATCAGACAATATCCACGATGCAGGCTGCAACTGAGGAGATAAGAAAGTACTTCCTTGGAAAGACCGAAGTTGTGGACAAAATCCTTGCAGCAATCGCATCATCAGGCCATGTCCTGTTGGAAGACAATCCCGGAGTTGGAAAGACTTTTCTGGCAAAACTGTTTGCCCGGGTACTTGGTTTAAGCTACAGGAGGATACAGTTCACGCCCGATCTGCTTCCAAGTGATATTACAGGGACGAAGGTGTGGCGGCAGGAATCTGGCACCTTTGAAACGATAAAAGGGCCCATTTTTTCAAATCTTATCCTTGCCGATGAGATTAACAGGGCACCACCGAAGACTCAGGCAGCACTGCTTGAGGCAATGGAAGAGAAACAGGTAACAATTGAGGGAGAGACCTATAAGCTTCCACTTCCATTCATAGTTCTGGCAACTCAGAACCCTATAGAATTTGAAGGGACTTACCCTCTTCCAGAAGCACAGATGGACAGATTCATGATCCGCCTGTCGATCGGTTACCCGGAAAATGAGGTCGACCTATTGAAACGCAGAATAGGATGGAAATCAGACGATCCAAGTTCAAGTGCTGCCCGTGTTATGGAAGCAGAGACGCTGCTGAATATTCAGCACATAATGGAATCATCAATAACCGTCAGCGACCAGATCATTTCGTATATTGCAGGTTTTAACGTTATACGCCAGGACAACAGGGTTGCTGCTGGACCAAGCCCTCGTGGCCTGATCTCGCTTCTCAGGATGAGCAGGGCAAAGGCTGTCATTGAGAAAAGGGATTTCGTTACCCCCGACGATGTAAAGGCAATAGTAAGGCAGACGCTTTCGCACAGGCTAGTCCTGAAACCTGAAATTTCACTTGAAGATGTCGATACCGAATCCATAGTAGGGGAATATGCTGACAAGATCGTAGTGCCAATGTAGGTATCAGAATGGAAAAGACATGGACAAAAAGCCTGCTGGGATTTCTTGCCATTGCTTCAAGCTTTGCAGTCCTGGCATTCCTCTCCGGCACGCTGCTTGCCGCCCTACTGGTTATATTCCCACTGCTCTATGTAGGCATAATGTACATTCTTGACGAGGAGAGCAGCATCCATGTTAGCGTCGAGTTTCCACCGAAGCTGAAAGTTGGGGACGAGTTTGAGGTCAAGGCTTCTATCACCATTAACAGGGGGGCAGGAATTTTTCTCTTTGAACTGCCTTTCTTTGATTTCTTCAAGCTGACAGATGGCTCAAACGTTCGCGTGGTGTTCAAAGGATTAAGGCGCAGGAACTACGATCTCACTTACAAGATGAAGGCTCTCAGGAGGGGAAGCTTTGACTGGAAGGAGGTAAAGTACACATACAACCCAACTATGGGAATCCTGAATTCCAAGGAGGGAAAAATACCGTGCGCAATCAAGGTAGATGTCCTTCCAAACATTGAGATACTAAGGAAGAAAGGTCTGAGGATAAGATCAACAAGGCTAAACCCTAGGAACGCAAGATCCAGGATAGGCCCGGCTTCCACGGACTTTGACTCAATCCGAGCCTATACCCCGGGCGATCCATACAGGACCATTAACTGGAAAGCCTCCGCGAGGAGCGCTTCTGGTGGCTCGATCCTGGTGAACCAGTATGAGCGCGAAGGATTGCACTCAACAATCTTTGCAATCGACAATTCCAGTCCCATGAGGCAGGGCACAAAAGAGGAGAACCCGCTTGAGTCAGGCATTAACATGATCCTGTCATTCTCGAATCTGCTGCTGAATTACCAGTATAACGTGGGAGTCTGGGTGATGCAGAAAAACCGCGGAATCAAGAGGGATGTGGTAGTCCCGGGATCTGGAATGGAGCAGTACCTGCGGATAAGAAGAAGGGTCATGCTCGTTGAGGCTGTGAAGTTTATTCCCGGTGCCTATCCGATAAGCCGCGAGTTCGCTTCCGTCGCGAGGGAAACGGTGCCATCAATATTTCTTGTTACCAGCCTGGTTGAAAACAATCTTCCCCAGCTTAAGGCCATGCTGAAAATAGTGCGTTCAGTATCCTCAAAGATAGTGCTGGTTGATATACTACCCTACAGTATTTTTCAGCGAATCAGCCCGTATGATATATCGTCCATATATACTGAAGCATTCAGCAAGAAAGCCAAGAGGAACATGTACAGGGAGATTTCCGGGCTTGCCGAGGTCGTTCCATGGGATCCTGGCAGGACTTCCTACGGCAGAATAATATCGCGCCTTACGGCGTCCTTGAGGTGAATTATGAGATCTGTTGTTTTGCTTGTAATGGGAACACTTCTCCTTCTCCTGCCTGGCCTTTTTCTGCTGACAGTTTCCGGAAGCACCCTGTCGCTCGCCTTCGGTGTAATCAGCATGTTATGCGTCCTTGCCAGCGTCTACTTTGCCCGCATTCCAGGCAGAAAGAATCCACTGAAATTTGTCAGCTTTCTTTTCCCGATTGTCGCCATAATGTTCAGCAAGGGATATATCGTCAAATATCTGCATTTCACGGCTGGACTACCTCTTGGAGATATAGGCAACCTGCTTGATCTTCTCTTTTTCGCAGAAATTGGGCTGATTGCAATCATGTCATACGAAACTGCAAACTCATTAAGGAAGGTTGCAAAGGAGAATGGATACGACGAAAAGGAATGGGTTTCTGAAATAGGAAAACTCAACAATTTCAGCTTTGGAATTGGAATAATAGCCAGCGGATCCGCGTTTCTCTTCTACCTGTTCATTACATCGGTTCCAACCCTCAAGATTAACCCGCTTTTTGCCCTTCTGATTTTTGGGCTTTTGTATCTTGTCTTAAGCAGGTTCTTCAGCAGGTCAAGAAGAAACGTGAGCAACGACCCTTTATAACCATAAATGAAAATGCTGCTTATGTGATGGATCCCTCTGTCCGGTTGCCTTTATAGAACAATACTCTTCATGAGGTCTGCCATGAGCGTGCCATCATGATCTGATGTTTCTAGGGCAGCAACTACCCGCTTTCTGTCCTCCACTGGATGATTTTGAGATAACTTGAACTTTCCTTCCAAAGAGGTGCATTTGACGCTGAAAGCAACTATCTGAGATATCATTTTTTGATAATATCCTTCCTTCTCCTTTTCGAGGGCACTCCAATCCGGATCGAAGATATCGGAAAGTCGCTTCAAAAGGCTAAGAGTGCCCGCACGATCGAGAAGCTCTGTCTTTCCTGTTGCGATAACAAGCGCATAGTTCCAGGTCGGTACGGATCGTGGATCGACATACCAGCGTGGGGATATGTAATGATGTGGTCCCATAAACACGACGGTCATTAGAGAACCTTCAATATGATTTGAGTGCTCATTCATCGCGGCCATATGGGCATAAATAGTAACTTGTCCGGAGGTCTCCTCAACTACTGCTGGAAGAGGTGTGAACATCACCCGGTCCCCGGCAGGAGTAATGAAATAGGCAAACGGATTTTCCTGCATCAGGGAAAGTTTAGCCCCTAAATCATCATTCTTGAAGTAATCAGGTATAAACATGAACAAGGATATTTGCTCTCTTAATTAATATGAGCATTCGCATTTGCTGTGTTCCGGTGATCCCATTGAGTTACAATAGAATCAAATAAGAAGGGCAATGTATTTTCATGGCGTGATCCGGGAAGAGTTCAATTTCTGTGCCCACTTGAAGCAAGATGACAATAACAAGGTCTTGGATGCATGGATTCTTGAAAACTATGCATCTCAATCAGGCTTGCATGGGCTATCCCTGGTGAAGGGAAAAAAAGCTCACCTCATACTCAGAAAGGATGGCCAGATTGATATGCCATCATCCTCCAGGAAAAGATACGGTCTATGGACCGGGAGCCTTCAGCACTTCTCAGTGCTGCACATGGAAATAAACGGCACACCTCTTAAATGCATTAAGTACGTGAGAAGGCCATGGTATATTTACAGGGAATATGCTCACTTGTCCAGGATCGATTTTGTGCCTCCAGGTTCAAACTTTGCATGCATCTCTTTGGCATCGGAAACCGATCAAGATCTGACCATCACTTTGGGAATAAATCACACTAAGATGTGGCCATCCGTGGAGAAACCAGGATCATACCGTGTCAGGCAAGACGATAAAGGTTCGATCCAGATCTTGAGCGACCTCGGGCAGACATACATAAGTTTTTCAGGGTCTCATGCAGCGGTTTCATTCAACGATGACAGGATAACGCTACAAGTCGCAGTAAAGGGAAGAGCGTTCTTATGCATTGGGAGCGAAGTTGAGTCCGACGAGGAAGAGTTATTCAGTCAGGCAGAGAAGTATTATCGCCCTGCACTGGAAAATTGCGTGCTCAGGTCATCACTTTTCAGGCTAGACAAAACATTTCTCTGGTCAAAGGTTGCAATCATTGAATCATATTCAGAAACTGACGCCGGTAACGGATTCTTTGCCGGATTTCCTGAATTTTCCTGGTTTTTCGGCAGGGATGGTTTGTGGACCTCGTTTTCTGCTTACATGATCGGATTGCATGAAATGGCTGATAACCATCTCGAAATGTTGTGGAGGAATTCGTCTAACGGCAGAATCCCTCATGAGGTTACCCTTAATCCGGACGACGAAACGGAACAGAACTTTGAAGTATCCGGAGTAAGGGGAATCAGAACAAAATATATGTCGATTGATAGTACGCCGCTTTGGATCATCGCCCAGGGTTACAAAGAATCATGGACAGGTAAACCTGCTGATAAAGGTCACCTGATGACAGCACTTTCTTTTCTCCGAAATCTTGACATGGATCATGACGACTTAATCGAGAATAACTTCTCCAAATCTTTGATAGGCTGGCCAGAAACTTGGGCCAACAAGAGAAATGGAGCATGCATTGATGTGAATGCATGGTTCCTTGAGGCTTTGGCTGCTTCAGCATTCCTCCTACACACAGATAGAGGAGAGGTCAAAAGATCAAGAGAGGCATTTGACATGCACTTCTTTATAGGTGATGACCCATACTTCATCGATTCTTTCGAGAGCGATATAAAAAGGATAATAATCACGCCGATGGGCAGCGTTCCAGGCATGTACAATTCCAGTTCGTTGATTCAGAATGTCTTGCGCCGCCTTTCTTCTCCTGATTTACTCACCGAGGCAGGCATGCGGTCCATGTCTTCCAAGGATCCAATGTATGATAAAGGTTATCACACAGGCCAGGTCTGGCCGCTCATGACGGGATGGCACGCAATTGCTTGCTACAACAACGATCTCCAGCAAACTGGATTCAAATGCCTCAAGACATTCATGGATCTAGCATTTTCAGCTCAAGATCCTGGAAGGATTAACGAAACCTATGATGCTGAAACATTTGAACCGGAAGGTCAGTTTGCCCAGGTATGGTCCCACTCTCTCTTTATACAGGGCGTCCTGGAAGGCCTCCTGAACATGATCCCACAATGGAGAACGGATATGATACCGGTCCTTTCAGTTGTAAATCGTTTACCTCGTGAAATCAATTTTATTGAAGTCAAGAATCTTCTCTTCCAGGGATCTGTCTTCAACATAGCAATAAATCAAGGAAGTCCGCCCACAGTGGAAAAAGAATCATTGAAATAGCCTATAAAGGCAGTAATGCGTACTTTTCTGCATAGACAGAATTTTTAATTCAGTTAATCTTCCTCTCTCTTTTGACCAATCCATTGATTATCCATGGAAGATCTGGTTTAAAGATACGGATCAGCACTAGAAAAGCCTTTAATACCTTCGTTCAATTTATGATGGAATTTTCAGGTGTATTAAATGAATGAAGTTTTAAGTACTGGGACTACGACAGTAGCCATAGTAGTCAAGGACGCTGTTGTGCTTGCAACTGATAGAAGAGTGACTGCAGATCATTTCATCGCTCATAAGGATGGGAAGAAGCTTCACAAACTCGACACTTATGCTGGAATGACCATTGCAGGTCTTGTTGGCGATGCCCAGGTTCTCGTAAGATACATGAGAGCAGAGCTTGAGCTCTACAGACTGCAGCGCAAATTTGGAATGCCTATAGAGGCTGCTGCGACACTTTTGTCTAACATATTGAACCAGAGCAAATATTATCCATACATGGTTCAGCTTATCGTGGCAGGTTATGATACCGCTCCCCATATCTTCTCTATAGATGCTGCAGGTGGTGCAGTTGAGGACACATATGTCAGTACAGGGTCAGGTTCTCCTTTTGTCTATGGTGTTCTCGAGACAGAATATACCAAGGACATGAAAGTGGATGAAGGCATCGACCTGGTAATCAAGTCCGTATCTGCCTCAAAGCAGAGAGACTCGGCATCTGGTGGCATGATAGATGTCGCAGTCATAGACGGAAAGGTCGGGTTCAAGGAGGTTCCTGAAGAGGAAGTCCTTGACAGGATAAAGAAACTCAAACTAAAACTTTAATTTTTTATTATAATCTAAAACTTATTCGGTGTTTTTTCTATGGCAATGCGTGATTATCTTGGTGAAGCTCGAGCGATTTTCGATCGCATCTATCCAGATCACAAGATCTCGGAAGTGGACTATGAAGGCTCGACAATAGTTGTATATACCAAGGATGAGGAACTTTTTTCAAAGAGAGATGACATCGCAAGATCGATAGCTCAAGAACTCAGGAGACGCATTGCGATTCGCCCTGATCCTTCCATCATGAGCCCCGAAGATGAGGCAACAGAAACAATAAAGAATATTGTACCAGAGGCTGCGGGATTACAGGACATCTATTTTGAATCTGATACGGGAGAGGTTGTCATAGAAGCAGATGAACCGTCGCTTATCACGGCAAAGGTCTCTGACTTCATAACACAGATAAAGACTAAAACCAACTGGTCACCAAGGGTGGTTCGCGCCCCCCCGATTTACTCAAGAACGGTGAAGGAAATGCGCGAACTCCTCAGGGAGACAAAGCAGGAGAGAAAGGAATTTCTTCACAAACTTGGAGAAAAACTAAACATTCCTCCAATGCCGGGTGAGACATGGGTAAGGCTTACTGCTCTTGGAGGACACCGCGAGGTCGGGAGAAGCGCAACGCTTGTTTCCACAAACAACTCCAAGATACTAGTGGATTGCGGAATGCTGAATACAAGCGAAGCTGTCGACCATCCATGGGCTGGGGCGCCATATCTTTACCTGCCTGAAATTCAGCCATTTTCTTCCATTGATGCAGTGATTCTTACGCATGCACATCTCGATCATTCGGGACTGCTGCCAGTTCTTTACAAGTACGGATACGAAGGTCCAGTTTACATGACGGCTCCAACAAGGGATCTAGCTGTTCTGCTTGAGAACGACTTCATAAGGGTAGCGCATTCTGAGGGCCACAAGGGCGCATATGAATCAAAACACATCAGGGAAATGGCTAAGAAAACAATCACGCTTAGATACAACGAAACAACAGATGTGACGAGCGATACCAGGCTTACTTTCTATAACGCAGGCCATATACTTGGATCCAGCTCAGTGCATCTCCACATTGGCGAAGGCCTTTACAATATTGTTCTTACAGGAGACGTAAAGTTCGAAAAATCATGGCTTTTCAATCCGGCAAACAACAAGTTTCCGAGGGCGGAAACTTTGATGACCGAATCCACTTATGCAGGTAGAGATGACTACCAGCACTCAAGGCCTGAGGCAGCACAGATACTCAGCGATATTGTGAACAGGACATTTGAGCGGGGCGGATCAGTGCTGATACCCGTTTTTGCGGTTGGGAGAAGCCAGGAAGTCATGCTTGTTCTAGAGCAGATGATGCGTGAGGAAAGGATCCCGAAGACAAAGGTCTATCTTGATGGCATGATCATGGAGGCAACCGCCATCCATGCTGCATATCCTGAATACCTGAATAAGGATTTGAGGGAAAAGATCATGTACAAGAAGGAGAATCCTTTCCTGAGCGATATATTTTCAAAGGTTGAAACAAGGGACCAGAGACAGGAGATATGTGACTCAACGGATAGCAGGATAGTACTTGCAACCGCCGGAATGATGAACGGCGGACCCGTCATGGAATATTTCAAGACATGGTGCAATTCACCAAAGCACTCACTTGTGTTTGTCGGGTACCAGGCTGATGGGACGCTGGGCCGCAGGATACAGCGCGGCGCACCTGACATCACCCTGTCAGATGGCGGAAGGCAGGTGAAGTTTGATATTAAGATGAACGTGGAAACAGCAGAGGGATTCTCGGGGCATTCAGACAAGAGGCAGCTTATTGCTTACATAGCCACGATGCAACCAAGGCCTCGAATCGTGCTGGTGAATCATGGAGACGGCGAAAAGGCACAGGAGTTTGCCCGGCTGATAAAGAGCAAGTTTAACATTGAATCACATGCACTCCGTAACCTGGAGACAATAAGGCTCTACTAAATTGAAAAATCGGTTCTTCCTTTTTATAGCGGGAAGTTACCGTCGGGGAAAACCTTCTTCCAGTCAGCCAGGAATCTTGAAAGTCCTTCATCGGTCTTGGGATGCTGCGGCAACTTTTTCAATACTTCAAAGGGAAGGGTTGCCACATCGGCTCCGATGAGGGCTGCCCTCACGACATGTACGGGGTTTCTTATGGATGCGACCAGTATTTCTGTCTCTATGTTATAATTGGTGAAAATTGTCTTTATCTGTTCAATTAGCTGCATCCCGTCCTCTGCTATATCGTCCAGCCTGCCAACGAACGGAGAGACATATTTGGCGCCTGCCTTGGCAGCAAAAAGCGCCTGAATAGGGCTGAACACGAGTGTGCAGTTAACGGGGATATTCTCCTCGGAAAGCTTCCTGATTGCCTTCAATCCTTCTAATGTCATGGGTATCTTTACAACTGCGTTCTTGCCCAGCTCCATTATCTTGTGAGCCTGCTTTATCATCCCATCAAATTCTGTGGCGACTACTTCAATGCTTACGGGGCCTGGGGTTGCCTCCAGTATCTTCTTAACTATGTCCCTGAAGTCGGCACCTTTCTCCTTCTCTATGAGGGAAGGATTTGTTGTTACGCCGTCTACAAGGCCCCAGGACAACCCTTCCTTAATTTCGTTTATGTTAGCAGTATCCAGGAAAATCTTCATGATAATTATCAAGTTGCACAAGTGCAACGAAGTTTAAATTTCTTGTGTTTCTGGGGCTGATAATTATAAGTGAAAACAATAAATTATAGACAAGTCTTAAAATATCAGAACATTTATTGTAGTGCCTTCATGGGAAGATCAAGTTATGCTCTCGAAGTTCTTTTCCTTCCTGAAAAGCAACTCTGCATTTCTCACAATATCAGGAACCCCCAAATGGAAGTAATCAAAAAGCTCCCAGGACCTTCCTGACTTGCCGAATGTATCCTTCATTCCCATCCTGTGAACAAGAACGGGGTATTCCTCCGATACAATTTCAGCCACCCTGCTGCCTAGACCATTGTAAATTGAGTGCTCCTCAACCGTGAGTATCCTTCCCGTTTCCATAGCAGCCTTTACTACAGCGCTACGATCCATTGGCTTGATCGATGACATATTTATGACCCGGGCATCGATGCCCTTGTTTTTCAGCTCTTCTGCCGCCCGCAGGGCAAATGATACCATGACACCGCACCCGATTATTGTAAGATCTGAACCATCCTTGAATGTAACAGACTTTCGCGGAACGTATTCGTAGTCGGGATTGTTCAGTACAGGAAACTTCTCCCTCGTGAGCCGGATGTAGTATGGAGTAACTGTTTCATCATGAACGTACCTCAGCACGCTTCTTGTCTCGATTGCATCCACAGGCACTATTACTGACATGTGGGGGAGCCCTGCCATGACACCGATGTCTTCTATGATCTGGTGGGTTGCTCCATCTTCACCTACGGTTATTCCGGCATGCGTTGTAACAAACTTCACGTCGATATTGTTGTAACACACACTCTGCCTGATCTGCTCATATGTCCGCATTAGAAATACCGCAAACGTTGAAGCAAAAACCTTCTTTCCGGAAAGCGCAAGTCCAGCGGCCGCTGTTACCATGGACTGCTCGGAAATACCCATATTGAAAAACCGGTCCGGAAACTCCTTTCCAAAGATGCCGGTCTTGGTCGAGGACGATAGGTCGGCATCCAGCACAACGACATTAGGATCCCTCTTTCCAAGGCTCACAAGTTCATTGCCATAAGCCTCCCTGAGTGATTCAGATTTCCGCTCCATTATCATGCACCCCCAAGTTCCTTCAACGCCTGCTTATATTCATGCTCCGAAGCAGGTGGAGATCCATGATACTTGTAGTTACCTTCCATGTAACTGACGCCTTTTCCTTTCACCGTGTGAGCAACTATAAACGTTGGGAGCTCATTCGACGACTTTGCTTTTTCAATTGCACTGATGATCTGCCTGAAATCATGCCCGTCGATTTCTATGACATTCCATCCAAAACTTTTCACCATTGCAGGTATATCATGCAAAGGCATAACATCCTGTGTCTTCCCATCCAGCTGTACCCCATTCCTGTCGAGTATGACGATAAGGTTGCTCAGCTTGAATTTATAGCCCGCCATTAGTGACTCCCAGACATTGCCCTCCTCAAGCTCACCGTCTCCAACCATAACGAAAATGTGGTAACTCTTCTTGTCCAGTTTAGCACCCAGGGCCATTCCGACTCCAACGCCAAGACCCTGGCCCAGTGATCCCGTGGACGACTCAATTCCTGGCACACCCTTATGTACGTGGCCCTCAAGCTTGGAGTTCAGTTTCCTGAAATCCTTCAAAAGCTCCTGAGGGAAATAACCGCGCAATGAAAGAACGGAATACATTCCGGGTGAAGCATGCCCTTTGCTGAGTATGAACCTGTCCCTGTCAGGATCGTCTGGCTCCACAGGATCAATGTTCATCTCCCTGAAATAGAGGACCGTCAGGATATCGGCCGCACTCAGGGAACCACCTGGATGGCCCGAAGACGCAGCGTAAACCATCTTTATTGAACTAATTCTGACCTGTCTCGCTATCTCTTCATATCTGGAAATCTCGGTCTGAGGTATATTTAGCTGCTCCAAATCTTTTAACCACCAACTTGAGGTCTCAAGTAACAAGGCTATATCGATTGGTTTAAAAAAGATTTTTTTACTACCAGAGCAAATTAAAGATCAATTAATCAGGATATGACATCAACACCATCGTCGCTTGTCCCTTCCATGTCCAGCATAGAGGGTGGTAATTTAAGTCCTGTAACAATGAGTGTTACCTGTATCTTTGAGTCCAGAGATTTCTCGATTCCCGTTCCCATGATAATCTTTGCCTTCTCTGCAATCAGTTTCTTTACCTCCTCGGTTGCGATATTTGTCTCATCGATTGTGGGATCAGCGGCTGAAATATTTATCAGGACACCAGTTGCGCTTGAAAGATCCAGATCAAGGAATGGAGAAGCAATGGCGTCTTTTACCGCATGCCGGACGCGTTCTCCGTAATCGCCTGTGCCATAGCCTATACCAATTACTGCGGCGCCTGAATTTCTTACTACCTCCTCAAGATCACGCATGTCCAGGTTGATCAGTCGTGTGTATGAGAGAATCTCGGTTATTGCTCTAATTGCTTTAACAATGACTTCATCGGCTTCTCTGAATGCATTGTCGACAGGCAGATCTGGAGCTACCGTCAGCAGCTTCTCGTTCGGGATGACGATGACACAGTCACAGCTCGCTATCATTTTCTTGAGCCCCCAGATTGCCTTGCGCATGCGGCGTCTCCCTTCACTCTCGAATGGAAGCGTTACAACACCAATGGTCAGCGCCCCCTGCTCCTTTGCAACCTTGGCTGCAAAATAGGAGGATCCGGTACCGGTGCCTCCTCCGAGCCCGGCGGTAATAAAAACGATTTCCGCTCCCTTTATCTTGCCCAGGAGATCCTTTTCCGACTCATGCGCAGCCTCCTCCCCAATTCTGGGGTCTCCGCCCGCACCCTGCCCCTTCGTCAGGTTTTCACCTAAAAGAACTTTGCTCTTCGCCTTAATTCTTAGCAGATGGTTTGCATCTGTGTTACAGGCAATAAGGTCTATTCCAGGTATCTTCTCTCTATAAAGACGGTTTATTGTGTTTGAGCCGCCACCACCCATGCCAAGAACACGTATGGTTGAGCCGCTTCCTACTGCATACTGTTCCAACTCGTCTTCTGAAGTGCCTTTGAATTCGTCTGCCGCTTCACTGTATGGATCATCTGAGGACATAATACTCCCTAATCATCTAGAATATAAATATTAACTTTGCCTAATCATCTGGTCAACCATGATCCCTGTTTCCAGAATGTCATCAGTCCATGCATTGTGGCTATGAACATTATAATTAGTCCAACAGATCCATAAACGAATGTTTTGAGCCTGTTTCTTGCAATGTTATTGGAAATTGCAGCTCCGAATACAAGTATTGAACCTCCGTTGATGATAGTTGTCGCAAACCTTGTTACCCTGATGAAACCAAGTGTAAACAACTGAGTGAAGAAGAACAGCAAATCATGGGATAGTATGAACCTGTAATAACTGTAATGATGGGCAAAAAGGAAGAAGTAAACCTCGGTAAGCGAAAGCCCAAGGAAGAAAACTGGCAAGAGATATACGTAGATCAATTCAAAGGTATAGAAAGCACCCGCTTTTTTGGCCGTCCCTCCAAAGAGATCCTTGAAGAAATAATACCAGCCATTCCTGGCCCACCTGACCTGTTGCCTGTAGTATGATGACAACGACTTCTGAGAGGGTGTCAATACATTGACATTATAGTTTTTTATTGCTTTATAACCGTTTTTTATGACATAACTTGTTAGCTGTCTGTCATCGCCTGCAACACTCTTCCTTCCAAGAACTTTGTAATCATAGAACTCGCTAGAAAGAACAAATGGCTTTACTATGTCTGTCCTGTAGATAACAGCACCGCCGTCTAGAATCATTACGTGCCCATTGTGGTTCATCGCTCTTAAGATAACCTCCCTGCTTCTCTCGACAAACTCGGAAGCATAGGAAAGAACCCTGCCATCATCAATAATTTGTAGATTTGCCCCAACTCCCCCTACATCATCAGTAAAGCTGGAAAGAAGATCTTTGACAGCGTTAGAAGGAAGCAAAGTATCGCTATCAACAAACATGACAAACGGTGTCTGGACATAGTGCATTGCAAGAGAAAGGCACTTTCTCTTTCCGCCTCTTTCGGGTGTTGCGAGAAACTTAAAAGAGTGTTTCGAGGCAATGTCGGAATAAGGATAAGTGCAACCATCCCCTACAACAATAACATTGGTTCCCTGAGATTGGACCGCTGAAAGTACCTTCTCAAAGAAAACAGGGTCCTCCTTGTAAACCGGAACTATGACAGTTACATTCCCAGGTCCAGACAGATTTTCATTCTTTGGTTGCTTGTACCTAACCGATCTATATGAGTTTATTATGTAAAATATAGTGGAAATCACCGAAAATACGGAACCAATAATGACTATGAGCAGAAATAAATGCATTTTCCCTTGTTCATCTCACATAAATATTTAAGGAAATAGGTACAAATTTTACGGCAAGTAATTAAATCTTATCTCTCTCTGTTTTACATAAAACGATCCAAAAAAGCGTTGGCGAGAGTTACATGTCTGTAAATGACTGATATTCCGGAAGGAGCGATGAAGTGCTACACTTGTGGCGAGTACATTCGTAGTTCCGGTAACAGCCCCGATACCTATAAAATCAGATTGAAATGGATAAGGGAGAAGAAGGATTTTATGATCAGGTACAGCAACAAGAGCAGAAAACAGATAGATGAAATCAAGATCAATTTTGGAATGCCATAACTTCTTCAAGATAACCAGGTTTGAACTCTCGTTTCTTAACAGGGATGCGTGTTCCAGATTTTGAGAACACATTATGGCCGATGAATAGCGTGATTAAATATACAGGTTGCACTAGCAGCATCAATAAGTGAAAGACCTTCAATCTAAGAAGAAAGGACCGTGAGGCAGATCGATTATACTTATTATCGTGTAAAGATGCTTTCCCCAACGTGTTTCTAAACCTGCCGACACTGGCTTCACTTACCGATTGCCAAAATGATAGACAGAAAATAGGGTGTAAGAGGTGGTCTCTCCATATTTCCCACGTCAAGATTTACCGCGTGGAATTGCCGTGAATATATATGTGAAAACTTAAAAAAATTAAAGGAAATCCCTGAATATCTTAATATAGATTAGACGTGCTATTTAAAAAAGTAAGAGTTGCGGTTCAATTTGCCCTTAAGTTTATGGGCAATTAAAATTGAGCATTCAAGGAAATCTCAATTTTCAGCTACTTAGCAAAATTTAATTATTAAGGTTATCTTTTCGATAGATAAGAATGTTTAAATCCTTATTCTCAAGATCAAGAAAAATTTTAGCAGTTGCATATATATTCTTTGTAGTCGCCATTATGCTAGCTTCAGTCGTCGGCGAGCCAGGCCTCTTTTCAAATAACAAAGATCTGGATAGCCATATCGCTAATTCGAGTCATGTGAACAATTCACTTTCTGGGAGCAATACGTACGTGGTAACTTTTGTTGAAACTGGCCTAAACAATTCAAATTCAAACGGATATTATGGTGCAGAATGGGCAGTTCATCTTGTTGGATCATCTTATGCCCTTGAAAAACACTCTTCCTCACAGATTATCACCTTCAATGTATCAGCAGGGTCATACACTTATAATGTCATGAATGAGTTTGGATATGGAGTTACTCCTGCAAATGGAATTGTCAACGTTTCAAATGCAAATGTCCAAGTTTCCATCACATTTGTCCCCAAACTTTTCTATGTTACATTTGAAGAGTCAGGCCTGCCCACTACATCATCATCTGGATCTTATTCAAGCGAATGGAACGTTAACCTGTCAGGGGTTGTGAAGTACTCAAACACCAGTACGATCACCTATCTCGAGCCAAATGGTTCTTATTCTTATTCGATATCAAGTTCTGGCAGCTATACTCCTTCTCCAGCAGTTTCAAAGGTTATTGTCAATGGATCAGATCAAAACGTTCGAGTTGCATTTGAAAAGAATCTCTTTGAAGTTACCTTCTCAGAATCTGGACTTCCTCTCTCTCCTATTGGTATAGAATGGTCTGTTACAATCAAGAATTCATCCCTTAATATCAACTTGATGGAGAATTCATTTGGTCCAAGCCTTGTGATGACGGTGCCGAATGGGCTCTATAAGTACAGTGTGACATCCCCATCCACATACTATGCTTCACCAGAATCAGGCATAGTGAACGTCTCGTCCGAGAATTATTTCATACCAATATCTTTCCACAGATCTTTATTCCTTGTGACATTTGAGGAGTCCGGCCTTCCTCAGAATGGTTCTTCATTAGGCAGTGCACCTTTTGTATGGTCTGTTAGCATCACAAATGATACTTCAGGTCAGAAAATGTCTGTTGTGAATCAGGGGCAGAATCTTAGCGTGTTGCTCAAGGATGGTACTTATTCTTATGCAATTACGCCAGTCAAAGGCTTTACTTCAACTCCCTCTTCAGGTATCCTGACTGTAGATAATGCATATTATCTGATAAAAGTAACATTCAAGTCTACACTTGTACACATGGTATTCAAGGAAAAGGGCTTGTTTAACAGTACTCTTCAGAATCCAAGCTTTGCATCATACGGTACATACTGGCAGGTTAAGCTCATAAATAGCAGTTCAAATGCATATACCGTTGAAGGAAGCGATTTGAACAACATAACGTTCTGGGTCCAACCAGGCACATATTCATATACGGTGGGAACCGAAAGCGGCTTCACTACAAGCTCGAATGCATCTGGTTCCATTTCTGAATTGGTTGGCTATAAGCAGGTCAACGTAACCTTCGTGCTGAACTCTGTTCTTGGCGCACAGACAGGCGGTAAAGCAATAAATATAACCTTCTCAGAACATGGGTTGATCGCAGGAACAGTCTGGAGTGTTGCTCTTTCCAATAGCTCCAAGAATTCAACAATGGAGACCACGTATACGGGCAATATTACTTTCACGGTTCCAAATGGTACTTACTACTACAGGATCCTCGATATTGGCTTTATGCATCCAGTAGTTGCTTCTGGCGTGTTTACAGGGTCAGGCTCCTCATCATATACGATTCAAGTTTATTTCGTCAATGCTTCTAGCGATCTTGTAGTATCTGAAACAGGACTTCAACCACAACAACCTTGGTCCATTACAATAAAGAATGCAAACAATGGAACAGAGCAGTTCACGATACCGTACGGATTGTTGTTGATTCCTCTTGAGAATGGTACATATTATTACCATGTCGAAACAAGCGGTTCGTACGCCTCCCTAAACAATATTTCAGGATATTTCGAGGTTAAAGGAAGTAATGTGTATCTTAACCTTTCATTTTCAACTTATTACCATACAGTAAAGATTAATGAATTCGGGCTTGCTCGTGGAACATCATGGTCTTTTGCCATTCTGGGAGAAAACGGTACTTCTATTTCTTATACGTCAAATGTCGGCACGTCTGAAGTCGGTCTCCCTAACGGCACTTATTTGCTAAGATTCGTGCAATCTGAAAATATGACGACATTCCCATCAACAATCTACTTTGTTGTTTCGGGTTCTTCCATTCTGGTCGAGAATGTAACGTTTTCACAGGACCTCGAACAGGTAACTTTTGTTGAAAACGGTCTTGCATTAGGGTCAATGTGGTCTGTAACTCTAGGTGGCATCACTAAATCATCAACACTTGGTGTTATCACCTTCACGGTTCCGCAGGGAACATATGACTACCGGCTTCTTTCAATCGGCAACATGATGCCTTCCCCTTATTCCTCTACAGTCTTTGTTTCAACATTCAGCCAGAGCATAAACGTGTCGTTCCGCTCTCAGGTATACTCAGTTTCCATTCATGAGGCTGGACTACCAAATGGCACAACATGGTCTGTTTCCCTGAACGACCAAACGTTCACTTCCAGTAATACGGAGATATCTACTTATCTTACTAACGGCAGCTACTTCTACAGCTTTGTCGGCCAGGGGTATTACATTCCATTACAGTCGACTGGCTTTTTTAATTTGTCTGCAACTTCAGTGAGCATATCTATTAACTTCCAGGCCTTCCTTTTCAATGCTACCTTCAAGGAAACTGGTCTGCCATCCAACATGTCATGGACCTTTTCGCTTTTTGGCTTCGATGGTATTTCTGATACTATTACAACAAACAACACATCCTATACACTTCTTGTCCCAAACGGAACGTATGTTTACCAGGTCCAGATTGTAAATCAATATATTCCATTGCCTTCTGCTTCATCAATCAGGATTTCTGGATCGGGTGTTACAGTTCCAATTGTTTTCAAGATATACAGGTACCTTCTTACTTTTACCGAGAACAACCTTCCATCAGGAACTGAGTGGGGCGTAAACCTTACGTCTGGAAATGGACAAACGTTTTCCAACACATCGCAAAGCAACCAGATAAGCTTCAACCTGACCAACGAAACCTACACTTATACATTCATATCGGCTAACAAGACGTGGGCTAACCAGACTTTCGGCTCCGCTATTATTGACGGAGCCCCTGTTTCTATAACTGTAAACTTCACTGAGCTAAAGTATAAAGTATCAATAGAGGAAACAGGTCTAAACAAGAATACCAAATGGGGTTTTACTCTCGATGGAGCTTCATATTCTTCGAACAATTCATCCATATCTATTCTACTCACAAACGGCACTTATAGCTTTACCTCCAATTCAATAGCCGGGTATAATGTCACACCCGCGACAGGCAAAATAATAGTTTCAGGTTCGTCTATCACTACTCGTATATCTTACACACTGATAGTTCACGTTATCAATGGAACATCACCAGCTAAAACCGGGCAGTATAATAACCTGATAGTTATTGGTACGCTTGCAGGAGTGGGCGTGATTGGGTTGGGTATAATTACAGTGTTGTATTACCAAAGGAAGAAGACATGATAACTTTTCACCATGGAACCAGAAATAGCCACAAACTAAGAGAGCAAGGGGTGTAGACTGTGCAGTCTATTATTCAGAAAGTAGTGGGAGGGATGCAAAGACGGGACAGCGCGGTGGCAGTCGTTATCGGTACTATTCTCTTGATAGCAATTTCCATCACACTGCTGACATCTTACCTGTTCTGGTTTTTACCTTATCAGGGTACCTTGAACGAACAGAATTATTATTTAGCGACTGAGTCAGCTTTCAACTCCCTTGATTCTAAGATGATCAATACCCAACTAGTTCCGGGTGCGTTTGCAACGCAGCCAATAAATATGGGGGTCCCTGGGGAGCCCCCATTCACGTCTGCAACCGATACGACAGTCCTGTTTTCTAATCAGAGCAGCACAAATAGCTTTTCGCTGCATTTGGTATTCAATCTTACATTTTCAACGGCGCAGGGCCATCAAAACGCCTCCGCGTCTGAATACTTCAATTCATCCGGGCTGTTATACACTGCTGCACAGATGCAGTATGTAATCAGCTACGGTTTCGCGATAACCAACGGGTTGGTCATAAGAGATCAGGGAACGCAGTCGAATTTGATTTCAAATACGAATTTCTTCTTTTCAAACAACTCAGACAACTTTTCATTGTACACTTCAATGCTCGATCTCAAGGGGAAAAGCAGTTCAGTTGGCGGATACGGATCAACTGTATTCCAGGCCGAATATCTATCAGTCAAAAACCAGACACTGTCCGTTGGCGCAAACTCAACATCGTTCAACTCAACTATCATAGGTAATATTTCAAGCATAAAGATACTGGGTCTTTCTCTGAATATAACGAGCCCGTTTGCTAATGCTTATGATAGGGGATTGATTATTCAGTATAACGGATCTGCACTCTCCAGTTCATCGCACTGGTTCATCTATCACGCTCTTGAGGTCAACATGACAGGAAACAACCTGCTGGTCAAGAACATAAAGATACTAAACGTGGAGGCGCTTTCAGTTGAATTCCTGCAAGCTGAAATACTTGCAGTGTAAGTCAGCTAAAACTATGCATATGACGTAATCTGCAAAGTAAAAGGTTATTTACTAATATAGAATTGAGAGGATAAAAGATGAAGACTGTTTTCACAAGAACAAAAGACTTCGGTGTCTCCGAGATAATCGGAACCATCCTGATATTTGCAATTTCAGTCTCATTTTTTACCACTGTGCTCGCATGGTATGTACCTGCTACTGCTTCCTCAAACGATGCAAATTTCCAGGCTTCAGAGCAGTCTGGTTTTGCCTCCCTTATAAGCCAGATAGAATCAGGAGGCTTGTCTCCAGGAACACAGATCACTCAGGATATTCCAATGGGTCTCCCTGGCGAATTTCTCAATGCTGCCACCCCGTCCCAGCTGTCGTTCAATAATTCAGGTTTTTCAATGAATGTATCGTATGACCTGCAACTTGGTTATAACTTCCTGAGTAACAAGGAGCCCTCATCTGTCAGCAATGTCCTTTTCTCGACAATTCCTGGAATCTCCGGGCGCGGTCCGATAAACTCAGTCTATGTAAAGGGCAACATCTATGTTACTGACTTTTCATCCAACAGTATTAGCGTGATTAATGCAAGCACTGGGCATCTGGTAAAGCAGATATATGCGGGTATTGAGCCTTATGGAGTGACGTATGATAATCAAACCAACGACATATATGTAACAGACTTTTTTTCCTTCTATAACTCGCTGCTCAACAGGAACTATTCAACCATAACTGTAATCAGCCTTTCTACCATGAATGTTTGTGATACAATTAATTTGAATGGCACTGACATTTATCTTGATAATCCTACCGGTATTGCGTATGATAGCCAATCTAGTTCTCCTAATTACGGATACATATTTGTATCTGGCTATGAACATATAATGTATAACAAAACAAATGGTGCTCAAAAAATACCTTACTATGAGCCCTGGGTAGTTGTAATAAATCCCAAAACAAACCAGCCAGTCAGCAGTATTGGTAACATTCAGGTTCTTCCTGCTTCAGACTACAGCTATAGTAGAAGCACCTTTGCAACTGATGTGTTCATATACAACTACTCTTCCGCTCCAACACTTTTAACAGATGCACCACTTGATGGAACCGTTTTAGTTACAAATTACGTTAATAACTCCATATTTGTCATCCCCACATTTAAGGACAATAGCACAGACTATTATGTGACGGGGAATCATGATTTCGCGAATCCAATTGACATAACAATCAATCCAAACAACGGCTCGCTTTTTGTCGTTAATTACGCAAATAACAGTACTAATTCTCCCCTTAATACACAGCAACATTATTTACCTATAACGCCGGGGGCTGGGAACAGACCATTTACCACCGTTCCACCTCAGCAGCAGGCACAGTCTCCATCTTTCAGTAACGGCAATATAACTGAGCTTCAATTTAACACTTCACTGTTGAACATTCTCACACCTCCTAAGTTGTCGGTCACGAACGTGCTAAACGTTTCACTTCACAATCCAATAGGAATTGCCTACCATGATCGGTACCTGTATGTTACTGATAACGCAGGCTATTACAATAACACGTCTCAATACAGTTATTCTGAGCTTACAGTTGTAAATGCCTCAAACCCGAGCCAGAACTATACTGTTAATGAGAATGGCTCGTTGAAGCTCCTCCTTAATCCCTATAGCATAAATTATTTCGCTGTGCTAAACGAATTTGTTATCACGTTGAATGGAACTAATTCCATTGCGTTATTTCATTCAGGCTCTAATTCAACATCTGGATTTAATATGTCTAAGTTTGAAAACAATTCAAAATTCTTTTTTACAGGTGAACTAAATGCTCCTGTTGCTCTCGCAGATTACGGAAATTACATATTCATAACAAACCGTCTTTCTGACAAGGTGAGCGCATACAATATAATTTCTGGTAGTATAGTTGAAACTTTCAGTGTGGGAATAAACCCCGATGCTCTTTGTTTTGTTCCCAATGCAAGGAACACAGGGGGAACGCTTTTTGTCGCGAATAATGGGTCTAACAATATAACTGTTCTTGGTTTCAACGGGAAGACTTTGTCACTGGTCAAGTCTATTGATCTTGGCCCCCGGGCCAGTCCAGATGGAATGGCTCTGAATACAAAAAATAATCTCTTATATGTAACGGATTATGGAACCAGCCAGGTAACCCTTCTTAATGTAACTAATTATAAGATCCAAAAGACAATAAATTTAACCACTGGATCAGAACCCATCGATGCCTCTTATGCAACGGGGACCGACCTTGTTCTTGTGTCTGATTATGGAAACGCAAACGTCACGATATTCACAGGCACATCCATACTAACTAACATATCTGTACAGAAAGGGCCTGACTCCGTTGCCTACGACCCTCAAACCAGAGATTGGTATGTCACCAACTTTTATAGCGGGAACGTGACAGTGATAGGGTACAATTTGCACTCAAAATTATCGGTTTTATTCCTGCTACAGGTGGGCCTTGGTCCTGATGGAATCACATATGACCCATTTAATGAATACATCTATGTTTCAAATTTCTATTCCGATAATATCACTCTTTACAATGCGCCCTTTAATATCACCGTGGACTCAATTGCAATAGGTGGAGGGCCAATTGGCACTATGTTTGACAACATCAATGGTTTTATCTATACTCCTGATTATGTCACCAACCAGATTTCTGTTGTAGAAGGCGGAACTGTCTTCTTCAATGCAAATGGTTCAGGAGAGCACCTGGTAAACACATATACTTCAGATGGTTACTTTTCGTCGTATACTTACACTTCATTCGCAGATCCCATTCAGTACCTGGTTGAAGGGGGAAACCTTATCACATATAACTCTGCAAAGAATATCAGCAATGCTTTGCTAAGCCTTCCTATCTCCGTTGTTGGTGGGAAATCTAATCCTGTTATCAGGCTCACATCTGTTTCCATATTAGGGAATGACACATCTATATCGCAGTCGTATGCCACACAGATAAAACTGGATACTTTAAGTGCAACCTCTGTAACTTATTATCCCGGGGATAAAATTCTTTACAGGGATTTTTACAATAATTCATATTCGGCGGAGGTAACTTCTTTGAATTTATCAAGCCTAAGCATTGACATTTATTCAAGCCAGGTCCAGGCCTGGAATTCAATGTTTTACTCTATCTTCAACAATTCCAATGGAAATTCAGTAGCTCCTTCAACTTGGAAATTCAGTGACTATCCTTTCCAGGTGTCTGTTTCAGGAAACAACCTGTTGATAACTGAGTTAGGGAACTCATTTTTTGTGAACAGTGCAAGCATCGTGAATTATGTTTTCGTTCTGGAGGCGTTATGAATATCTTTGCAGGTGGGCATTCATGAAGGCAGTTCAGTCCTCCGGTAAAGATTCCGCTGTTGCTGAAGTACTCGGGTTCATTCTTGTTTTTGCCATGGTGACATCTATTTTTGCGGCAACAGCTGCTTATTATGTTCCATCCAAAGCAACCTCATCCGAGCTTGGGTACCAGGCATCCACTCAAAGCGCGATGTCAAAAATACTCAGCGATATATTAAACGGGAATATTCCCCTGAATGGATCTGGTGTCACGATTCCTTTTCCAATGGGGATACCAGGTGTTTTCTTCTCCCAACCTCTTCAAACTACTCTTGGCCTGAATGAACAAGGTGCAACTGCTGTTCTAAGTTACAATACATCAGTTGCATATGATTATCCAAGTTCTACTCCAATATCACTGATTAACAATACTATTGCGAATACAATACGCATAAGCGGGAATCCAGTGGGAATCGCCCTTGATACATTTAATGAAAACCTGTATGTTATTTCGTCTGGAAACTCGAATTTGTATGAAATCAGCAGCAACAATAGCTCTGTCAGTACGATTACGGGAGTCATCGGATCAAATCAATACCCGGTCGGTATAGCATTTGATCCTCAGAATGATGTTATCTACATAACAGTACAGAGTTCCAACGCTTCGCTCAATGGCATGGTCTTGTATAATACAGTGACCCATACTGTAACCCCGGTTGAACTACCAAACATTCCATACGATGTTGCCTACGATTCGTCTAACGGAAACATTTACGTTACCACGTATTATAACGGAACCAAAATTGCGGGAGCAGGGCAGGTTTATGCATTGAACCCACAGTCCGGGTCAATAATCTCGGAAGTTGATATTCCAACAGGCAAGGCAGTTACCGGAGCCATGACTATTTCTGTTAGACCAACCGGGATTTCCTATGACCCTTCAAACGGTTTCCTTTACGTAAGCTTGCATAATGGAACCAATCTTACGGTCATAAACCCGGTTACAAACCAAATTGCCCTCAATATTCCAATACAGTCAAGTACTGACACAGCCTTTGACTCTGCAAACGGTACTATTTACGTTACGCAGTCACAAATTGTTCTTAAGCATGGGAGCGTACATGGACAAAGCAAGGTAAAAACAAGCATTATTTCCAACTATTCTTTGATAAATGGCGTTGACAATCATATTTTAAAAACTGCCGCATTCTACCCAACCGGCGGATGCCCCACCTCAGAGGTGTATGATACATCAAATCATCTTATCTATATGGCAGGTTCTGCCTCTGGCACAGTTACAATCTTTGACGGTGAAAACAACTCATTTACTGGTAAGACAATTTCTGTCGGGAATTCTCCCGGAATTGGGCCAAATTCGATGATCTTTGATCCATACAACGGTTACATTTATGTGGCCAACTTTGGAAGCGGAAATATCTCTGTAATAAACGGCCATACTGTCACCATACAGGCATTCAATCCAACAAAAAACGGACTGCCCACAACTGATAAGCTTACCGCTAGTGGGGAGCTATACGCATCTGGGACGACAGATTTTGTTCAGCCATATACCTATATTCTCTCTAACGGTCTTATTGCAGCAGAAAATGCGAATAACAATACACTCGGAAGCATCTACGGCATTCCTATTTTGGTGTACCAGGTCGGAACGGGCAATGATCTTTCGGTCACAATAATGAATATTTCAGGAACCAGCCTTTCACAGAGCTCGACTCAGCCAATTGATATGTCTTTCTTTGTAACAAGATCGCAACAATTGAACTTGACTGTTGGCCAGGAGTTTTCCATCGGTTCCTATTCATCTAAGAATGCACAGGGTGTAATAACAGTTATAATTGATTCTATAATCCTTAACAACTTCAAGTATACCATAAACTCATCTTATTCTCACCTGATTGACTCTTATCTTTTTCATACATATAACGGCTCAAAAAGCGGCGGTTCCCTAGCGAGCTGGCAATTCCCCAATGAGCCTATTTCAGTCAAATTATCTGGAAATACCCTAGTAATCAGCCTGACGTCAAAATTTGCTTTGCGAACACTATCAATTAAATATTATGGTGTTGGCATTAGTTTCTAGTGCACCTAGATATAAAAACATGATGATTGAGGGTTGATATTTTAACAAGTCAATGCTGTCTTTCTAACTGTTGTACATAATTGCAAAAACCTTATGCGTTGAAAACGTCCTCCAATTTTGCTAATGCCCTCAATGGTTCATATCCTTCATATTATTTATCGCAGATGATTTCCGGATATGCGTAAATCGCCCCGTGGCAGTTATAAAACCCTTTTATCATCGCAAGTTACCGAAGCATAATAATATACCAAAGCTCTCATGGGTACTGTGGAAATATCGCCCATTGATTACAGATATGGACGGATGGAAGTGAAATCCATTTTTTCCCCCGAAAACAGGCTGAAAATGATGCTCCTTGTTGAGCATGCTGTCCTGGAATCCCGGGCTGAATTTGATCTTCTTCCTAAGAGCGTGCCAGACACTTTAAAGCATTTGATCTCGTCATCGGCTTCCATGCTTGTAGAGATAAATCAGGAGGAGATGAAGACGAGGCACGATGTCATGGCCATAATCAACGTAGTTAACAGGCACAGCAAAGGCCTCGGGGAGTACCTGCATTCTGGAATGACATCAAACGATGTGAACGATACAGCTACGGCTTTGCAGTTAAAGTCCTTCCTCTATCTTTACATTGAAGCTATAAATCGGTTGCTTAAGGCAATTTCGAACATAGTAAAAGACAATGGATTAACCGTTATGATGGGCAGGACACACGGACAGCATGCCAGCCCTATCACTCTTGGCTTGAAAATGTCCGTATTTCTGGGAGAAATGAACAGGCATGCAGCGCGCCTGATAGAGATGTATCCAAGATTGCTTGTCGGGAAAATACGTGGTCCAGTTGGGTCAGGCGCAGGCCTGGGACCACGAGCCCTTGAAATAGAAGCGCAGTCCCTTACTATACTAGGTCTGCAGGTTGAAGAGAACTCAACCCAGCTCATCGGCAGGGACAGGTACATTGAATTTCTCTCCTTATTAGTAAACATAAGCGCCACTATAGAGAGGCTTGCTACTGAGATCAGGAACCTTCAGCGGCCGGAAATCGCAGAACTTGGAGAGGGCTTTGACAAAAAGAACCAGGTGGGTTCAAGCGCAATGCCCTCAAAAATGAACCCGATCACTTCAGAGAATGTTTGCAGCCTGGCCAGGCTGATCCGGGGGTTCCTGACGCCTGAAATTGAAGGCTCGATCCTATGGCATGAGAGAGATCTTACAAACAGTGCACTGGAAAGGTTCACCATTCCGTACTCATGCATCCTTTCTGATTACATCGCAGTAAAGTTGTCCGAAGTTCTGGAAAATCTCTGGATTGACAGGAAGAGAATGATGCAAAACATTCTGAGCGATCCAATGTCGATGTCAGAATCAGTCGTATACGCATTGACCTCAAAAGGCGTACCACGAAGTGAGGCGCATGAGCTTGTCCGCAAAGCCTCCATGAATTCAAGCTCTCCTGAAGATTTCCCGAAGAACGTTCTTGCGATTGCCGGCAAGAGAATCTCGGGATCCGAACTTGCCTATGCCCTTGACCCGAAGAACTTCATCGGTGCCAGCAAGGAGATTTGTTCCATGACCTTGAAAAGGAATGCCAGTACCATGCGAGACCTTGATAAGATGAGAGAGGTTCTTGTTTCATGAGTGTTCTTGAACCAGGCATGAATCTGAAGGCTTCCATACTCCAGATACTTGCTGCTAAGGATTGCACGATTTCAGGCATACATAATGCTCTGCGGGAGCAGGGAATAGAGGTGCATCGCCTTATCCTGACAGGTTACCTCAGGGCGATGAAGGATCTCGAGATCCTTGAGGAACAGGAGGTAAAGCCCTCCAAGCTATACTCGCTGAGCACAAAAACAACATCCGATATATACAATATAGTAGGAAGAGTGGCATCCTCAATTGACGAGGATAAGGCACCTGAGATTGCTCTCGGCATTCTCAGCACACTCTTTAACAGGCCCATATTCCTGCGCGAGATCGAGCGCTGTGGCCTGATATCACCTAGAAAGTACCAGAAAGTTGTACCGCCAGACAGGATAAAGTACATCGAAAAGCTTGGTGCTGCTGGAGTTGCAGTTCCACCTAACAGCATAATGATTGAACCCGACGGTACGTTCAAGATATCAGATGACGTAATGATGCGCATTATGTACGAGGCATTTAACCTGAAGCGTTACTCCAAAGAGTCGAACAGATCCCCCCAGCAGACCCTCTAATTTTCTGGCAATTATTGCGACCGAAGCTAGGAAAGGGTTAAATCGGTATTTTATATGCACCAATATTGAAAAGACTAGGTGGTGGCTCAGCTTATACCGGTAAACTGCCGGAAGGCTGCATACTATGTGCAAAAGGGGGCAAAATGGTCCTTTTTGTTTCTGGCATATGCGACGCAAAGTGTTTCTACTGTCCGATCTCATCGGAGAAGAAGATGCTGGACGTAATGTTTGCAGACGAGATGCCGATAAGGGACATGAGGGATGCCATCCTTGAAGCTAACATGATCAATGCAACCGGCACAGGTATTACAGGCGGTGACCCTCTCAAATTCTATGAAAGGACTTCCGACTATATCCGGATGCTTAAGGCCGAATTCGGGCCGCGTCATCACATTCATCTTTACACGATAAGCGGCTCCAAGGAGGCCATAGACTCAGTTGCAGCAGCTGGCCTTGATGAAATCCGCTTCCATCCACCAGAGGAAATATGGAAGCACATGGATCGTTCCATTTTCAAGCATCGCATAAATTGGGCGAGAGATAACGGCCTCTCCGTCGGCATAGAGGTTCCGTCTCTTCCAGGACGGGAAGACGATATGAAAGCGCTTATAGAATTCAGCGAGCGCATGGATCTTGATTTCATAAATCTGAACGAGCTGGAATTCTCTGAGACGAACTTCCGAAACCTGCTCGGCAGGAACTATACAATAAAGAACGATTACGAATCCGGTGCAAAAGGAAGCAGGGAGCTTGCCCTGAAAATGGTAAGGCAGTTCCCCAATCACACGGTGCATTACTGCTCTGCAGCTTTCAAGGACGGCGTACAGTTGAAAAACAGGTTGAAACGCCGTGCATCCAACATCGCAAGAAGGATTGACATAGTGACTAAGGACGGCACCATACTGAAAGGCATTGTTGACAGCACAGACCTGAATGCAGTAGTCGAAAATCTTAAATCCGTTGGCGTTCCTGATGAAATGTTCTTCGTAAACGACAGGAAAAAGAGGGTAGAGATACCAACTTGGATTATACCAGAACTAAAGAAGCTTCTAGATTACAGCTTCTATGAAGTCGAGGAATATCCGACCTGGGATGCGATAGAAGTCGAACGACTCAAGCTATGAGCCCTCAATGGAGCATTTAAGCTCCAGGTATCCACTGCTTCCGCTCCAGACCTTTCTTGCATTCTGTATTGTAATGCTTCCATGTCCATGCATTCCTGTTACAAAGAGATCG
>JAKATM010000104.1 GCA_021818765.1 Thermoplasmata archaeon
GCATTTGACGGTCTTTACCGGCTCGCCTGAAAACCCCCCTGCCACGGTAAGTTCATCAACTCCATAGGGTATCTTGGCTGCTCCAACATAGAAATATGATGGTGGTCCGCCGACAATGACTGCTGCCGGCATAGGCTTGCCAAGTTCTTTCCATGCTCTCCAGTGGATTATTCCCTGGTTTCCTCTGTTTATTTCCCACATCAGTTTAGTCTTGCCAAAAACGTGGGCTGAATAATTCCCGACGTTCTGTATTCCAGTCTTCGGGTCTTTTGTTATGAATTGAGTGCTTGTTCGTATCTGTCCACTGAACCCGGGCAATTCTACAGGAACGGGCAGGGCCTCCACTCCATTTCCGTCTTCAAGCAGCTTGTCTCCTTCAACAACAACATCCTGTACAGGTGCCCTGTCGACGGTTTCTGTTGCAATGGGGTGTAGCTGCGCATTTTCCCATTTCTTCTGGATGGCTTCCCTTGTCGGTTCGCAATTCAATCCCAGCGCATATATTTCCGTTGATGAAGCATATATCCCGGTTGCAACCTTCATCTTGTATTTCTTTCCCTTCGCATCTGTCACGTGCTCAAAAAGAAATCCTCTTCTCTGATTTTCCGGCAAGCCGCGATATTGCAGGCGGACTAGTGGAGTCAGTTCAGTCTCCTTTACGGTCTCCCTCTCTACCCTGAACAGTTTTCCGGCGTTTTCGAGTGTATTCAGATAGTCGTTAAGATCCTTGTAATAATCTCGCATTCTGAAGTATTGTAAGTTAACTATAAAGCCTTTTATGGATTATCAGGTGGACGCGGATGCACTGCGCGCCTTTTTCCGAGAAGTTGTGAGAAAAATTTAAGATGTCACAATAACATGCAATGCCAGCTGTGGTAATAATGGGTAAGGGTAAAAGTTTACGAGGTTTCATAGATCAGCTTGATCGTTCCGGCAGGCTCAGAAGAATATCAGGAGCTGATTGGGATCTCGAGATAGGCGCTTTAACTGATGCCAATGCAAAGAACAACAAATACGCTCTCCTCTTTGACGATATAAAGGGATACCCGAAAGGGTTCAGGCTGTTAACCGGTGCCCTGCTTGATGCACCACGCGTCGCTCTAGCCCTGGGGTTTGACAGCCAAGTGAATAACCTCCAGCTGGCTTCGCTGATAAAGAACAAGATAAAGAATGGGGAAAGTAAGACAGGTGAATATTCACCTAAATACGTGGATTCCGGCCCGATTATGGAAAACAAGGATACCGGTAATAAGATAGACATTCTAAAGTTCCCAGCACCGAAATGGTTCAAGAATGACGGGGGGAGATACATTGGAACCGCTGACGCTGTGATAACTAGTGATCCCGATAGTGGCTGGGTTAACGTAGGCACTTATCGTATAATGATAAAGGACAGGAATAAACTTGCAATCCTGATGGAAGCTTCCAGGCATGGCAGAAACCATTATCAAAAATATATCAAGAAAGGTCAGGAATGCCCTGTAGCGATCTCATTCGGGCACGATCCTGGGATAAATCTATTTTCCGGAAACGAGGTTCCCGAAGGTATCTCCGAATTTGACTTTCTTGGATCTATAAGGGGTGAACCCATTAGCGTCATCAAGGGTCCCGTAACCGGACTCCCGATTCCTGCAGATAGTGAGATCGCCATAGAAGGTTACATTACCGAGGAATTGACAGATGAGGGTCCACTTGGGGAATTTATTGGATATTATGGCGGTGGGAAAATGCTTAACCCTGTAATCAGGATAGAAGCGGTTTATTATCGTAACGATCCTATCATGCTTGGCACCTGTGCTGGCAAACCACCCTATGATTACTCATATTTCAGGTGTCCGATAAGGTCGGCGCTTATTTGGAATTCACTGGAAGCGACGGGTATTTCCGGTATTAAGGGGGTATGGTGTCATGAGGAGGGATATTCAAGAGCCTTTACAGCCGTATCTCTCAGGCAGACATATGGTGGGCAGGCAGTTATGGCAGGTCATATAGCTTCACAATGCAGGCCTGGCGCTGTTGCCGGCCGGTACACCGTGGTTGTGGATGATGACATTGACCCGTCCAACCTGAACGATGTTGTCTGGGCAATGTGCAGCAGAAACGACCCGGCTACTGGAATTCACATAATAAATGATACCATGGGTACCCCTCTAGATCCAATATCCAAACATACTGAAGGCAAAGACCTGCTTGAGTTCACTAGTTCAAGAGCTGTTGTTCTTGCGGTAAAACCAATAGGCAGTGTAATAAGGGGAAATTTTCCAGAAGTGGTAAAGGCAGACGAGCAAACGGAGGAACTGGTAAGGAAAAGGTGGCACCATATCCTTGAAAGAGAAACTAAATGAGTAAGGTTAGAAGCTGTTAAGCGGAAGCGCAGATTAAATCTACTTTACTTCTGGTCTTTCCTGAGCCGTATTTCTCTGAAATATTCTATTACCTCATCTGAACGCAACACTGACCCATATTTCATCCATATATCCAGCAAAGAAGCTTTGTGAGATATGGATATCCTGTCGAACACACAATCCTCAACCACCACAACCCTGAAACCGAAGTTAGATGCGTCAACGGCAGTGGCACGAACGCAGCCACTGGTAACACCACCAATTATAATTATGGTGTCAACGTTCAACCCTACCAGATAATTTATCAGCGGAGTCCCGAAGAAAGCGCTTGCATAATTCTTGTCTATAACAGTCTCTCCGATTAATGGCTTAAGTTCTTCAATGATCAGGCTTCCATGAGAATCCGGTTTAAATTTAGTGTGGTCCCGGTTCATTTTTGATTCGTGCGACATTTCAGAATCCTGAGCTACATATCGTGTAAAAAAAATCGGTATCCTTGAGTCTCTTGCCGACTGAAGAATTCTGCCGGAAGATTCTACCTTTGACCACGCCTCTGTCCCTACACCTGTTGGATATCTGTCCAGCTGATCCTTTATAGGCTCCCTGGATCCGAAGAAGTTGTACTGTGCATCGATTATTATAAGGGCGGGTTTATCTCCATACGCCTTTCTTTTTCCATACCCTGATCTTTCAATAACTTCCTTTTCAGTCAAACTTAAATCTGCTTCCCAGGGGTGAGACACGATACTCCAACGTAAACGCCCTTAAAAAAGATTTATCTGGAATAGAAGCGGGACTACGAAATATTTTTAGGTTGGGCTGAATACCTTTTTTATGCCTTACCATGACTTAAGGGAATATCTGACGGAATTGAAGAAACGCAATCTTCTGACAGTAGTAGATCGAGAAATTAAGCTTGAAACAGAGTTGATGCCTCTTGTCAGGCTCCAGTTCAGAGGACTGGATGAATCGAAGAGAACTGGGTTTCTCTTCACCAATGTCCATGATTCAAAGGGAAAACATTTCGATGCTGGGGTTTGTACAGGCGTGCTGTCAAGTTCCATGGAAATATACGCTGCTGGTATGGACTGTAAGCCGGACGAGGTATCAGACAGGTTCACAAAGGCCATAGAGCACCCTATCGATCCAAAGGTAGTTGAATCGGCCAAATGCCAGGAAGTAGTCATTACCGGGAAGGATCTGGAAACCAAAGGGCTCAGTGAGATACCGTTCCCTGTTGAGATTCCGGGTTACAGCTGTCAGGTCAGAACAACTACGGCATTTGTAACTAAGGATATTGAAACTGGTATACAGAATGCCGGAACTTATTCTGGCCAGGTTTTCGGACCTAAAAAGATACTTTGGGAAGTCCATCGCGGCAGTCATGGTTTCATGCATCTCCGCAAGGCTGCTGCAAAATCCAAAACCATGGATGCAGCCATAGTGATAGGTGGCCCACCATACTTGCAGTATACTGCGGCAGCAAAGGTCCCGTATGGCGTGGACGAATTGTCTGTTGCCGGTGGAATTGCCGGTGAACCAATTGAGGTGGTAAAGTGTAAAACAGTCGACCTCGTTGTACCTGCAAGCGCAGAGTATGTGATTGAAGGGAAAGTCTCTGTTTCAGACTTTGAGCCCCAGACACCGTTTGGCGAATACACGGGGTACGTTGCTGCGGATGTGGAAAGCCAGTGGTGTCCAGTCATGGAAGTTACCGCGGTTACCCACAGGAAGGACAAGCCAATATTCCAGACCATAATAAGCCAGATGCCTCCGAGCGAAAGCAGCAAGCTGAGACAGGTGGCATACGGAAGTGCCTTCACTAAGTTTCTAAGAAACGATTGTGGCCTACCTGGAGTCAGGAAAGTTGCCTTCCTCGAGTCAAGCGGAAGTTGGCAATACTGTGTAATCCAGATAGACAAAGATAGCCCAACCGACTCAATGCGCGCTCTGGTATGTGCCTCCGGCTACGCTGCAGATATCGGAAAAGTGTTTGTTGCTGTTGATACTGATATCGATCCATTCGATGCCGATTCGGTTAACTGGGCACTGAGTTTCAGGATGCAGCCACATCGTGACATACAATTTATAAGGGGAAAAACTGCACATCTCGATCCGTCTGTATTTGTCTATGGGCAGACAGACAGCAATAGCGGGTACAGGGAGAGTTCCGCGATACTCATAGATGCAACCAGGAAGAGCGATTATCCGCCAACGTCACTTCCAAAGAAAGAATACATGGAAAAGGCAAAGGGAATATGGGAGGAGTTGAAGCTACCAGGCCTGAGCCTGAAACAGCCATGGTACGGATACAATCTGGAAAAGTGGACACCGGAATACGAAAGATATGCAAACATGATAATTAATGGTGAACACTTCAAGGTTGGAGCTGAATTGGATAAGAAGCGTGTAAAGAAAAATATTCTTGAAAAATAATTTATTATTCCCATTATCTTTTGCCCGATTGCCGGGAACAATTCTCTATTATTTTGGACGATGGCATTACAAAACCAAAGTTTGCTTCGAAGTTCCTGATCATCGGGAGATGGAACTCGGTTTCAGGAGTGGATATGCAGTCCTCAACCAGAACAGTGGAATAATCAAGCATGAATCCGTGCCGCGCTGTAGTGTCAACACAGAGATTAGTCTGAGTTCCGGCGATAAGAATATTCCGTATTCCATTTGACCTTAATATCAGATCAAGGTCTGTATCCAGAAATGCATCATATCTGTGCTTAATTACAACAGCTTCTCCTTTCAGGGGAGCAAGATCTTCAATGATCTCTGAACCTGTTGAACCCTGCCTGCAGATTCCGATGTCATTTGCTTTTTCGGCTGATCTCCGTTTCCATGTATCAGAATCTGTGTAAGGGAGATGTACAGTTTGGGTAAAAATAACAATGATGCCATTTTTCCTGCAGAACTCCAGAAGATTCTTGATCCTGTCTACCGTATCTTGAACAGGTTTCATGTTATGATGCTTTTTTCCAAGATACCCATTTTCTGAAACGAAATCGTTTTGCATGTCTATGACAATCAACGCCGTTTCTTTATTTATGAATGGCAAGGGCGGGAGCTTCTCTATGCTACGTAAACTGCTGCTCATAGCCAAATATATGGTTTAGTGTAATAATTATTGCTGTCGCTCAAAAAAAAGTGGATGGGGTTTAAAAATTGAGGTCTCTTCCCTTTGTTTCTTTTAG
>JAKATM010000105.1 GCA_021818765.1 Thermoplasmata archaeon
GTATTAGACAGGACCTTTATGGAACTGCTATTTTGTATGTTTGCTGCCTCAACTGGAATCTGTTTCCTTCCCGCAGCCATTATCTGCATTACGGGCGGCAGCCTTGGCTCATTTATCTCCTGTGCCACAGATATGACTGCTGGAAGCGGTGCCTCGACATCAACGTTCTTGTTTTCAAGGAATTTCTTGACTCGAATCTTTCGGTCGTTTGGCGTAATGGATATGGCGTTCCCAATGAGTGGATATCCCAGAGTGCCTGCCACAAGCCCAGGGAGTAATCCTGTGTATGAATCGGCCGACTGGTTCCCCATTACAATTATATCATGTGGAATCTTCTTAATCTTCTCCGACAACACCTCTGCCGTGTATTTTGGGTTGTTTCCCTGATAACCCGTTATAACTGAGCCTTCGTCGACTCCCATAGCATAAGCTTTCTTCATAATCGGGACAGATTCCTGTGTTCCAAAGATTATACCGGTCACTTTTCCTCCATATTTTTCTCTGAGCTGAACGGCGGCCTCTATTGAATTCTCGCTAAGAGTCTCAATTCTAAGTGGTAGGTTCTTTGTGCTGACATTTCCCTGCTGGTCAGGTTTAATCTGCTCTAGGTCGGGTATCACCTTGATTAAGACAATTGTATTGTATCCCATCTTTAGCACCTATTTCCTGGAACCCATTCCGGGTTACCTATACTGAATCTCTGGATAAGGTTAAATTGTTTGCATAGAACGGATCAATATCATTAAAAGAAATGAGGGCGTTCAACAGTAATAAGTAATAACGAACCACTAATTCCCTTTCATGCAATCATCTCTTCGCATTCAGAAAGTATCTATCAAAGCTGAGTCCTTGGAAGGAAACATGCTTGGCGATTCCACCTCAAGGGATATTGCGTTAATATCACACAATTTCGACGATGAAAGTCCTGTCCTTATAGGCCTGGCAGGGTTTTTCGGTTCAGGCGTGAGTTTCTTGAACAGGTCTTACTCATCACAGGACTTCATCAGCACGCTTGAGAAGATATGCCTGGCAGAACCTGAAACATCATTCATGATAGCATTGCCTGACAGCATGACATCCTTCTTTGGTAATCAGTACTTGAATACGCCAGCCGTGGGCAACTATGAAGATTTCATTGTCAAGGACGTTGCAGGGTACATAGAAAACAAATTTGGGAAGCGGAAAGTTGGCGTTTTCGGCAAATCCTCGGGAGGTTTTGGTGCCTACAACCTGACCATCAGGAATCCCACCTTATTTTCTGGGTTTGTAGATGTTTCTGGCGACTCTGCATTTGAGTACTGCTACCTCAGGGATTTTCCAGATTCTATTGCGGCATTCAGAAGGGACGGGATTGAACTCTTCCTGGAAAATTTCAGGAAAAGCCCTACCCATAAACCAACGGACCTGCGTGCAATGGGTATAGCGGCAATGACTGCATTCTATTCTCCGAGCATGACAGAGGATGGAAAATTAGACCTGCCTTTTGATATAACTACAGGACTGATTGACTATAAGGTATGGAACAGATGGCTGAAATTTGATCCGGCGAGGTCTGTCAAATCACACATCGAAGCTCTAAGAAACAAGAAGATCATTTTGCAGGTAGGCAGTCACGACGAATTCTCCATTAACATCGGTATGCAGTCAATGCATGAAGCACTCAAGTCAGGAGGCATAGATCATGAATACAGAGAATACGATGAAGGCCATTTCTCTATCGAGTACCTGTATGAATATTCTTTGCCTAAATTGATTTCCTATCTTCATAAGGTAAAATGACTTCTGAGACAATTTGTTTGAGCGGAAATAATAGTCAACCTGGAAAAATATGATAAATCAAGTTACGAACTTCGAAGGCAACAAATTTGAATAGTCGAAAAGATGAAAGAAGGAGATTTATGAACGATCGATGCATATACGTCCGTGAAGCCGGACTATGTTAAGGTTAGAATTCCAGGCGGTCCAACTTACAATAGGATAAAGGACACATTAAGGTCCAGGACTCTCTTCACGGTATGCGAAGAAGCAAGATGCCCTAACGTCTCTGAATGCTGGGATTCAGGCACCGCAACATTCATGATCCTTGGCAGTAACTGCTCCCGCGGCTGCCGTTTCTGCTCCGTAACACATGGTAGGATGCTCCCGCTTGACCCGGATGAGCCCCGAAAAGTTTCAGAGGCAGTAAGTAGCATGGGGCTTAAATATACAGTCATAACATCCGTGGACAGGGACGACCTTGAAGATCAAGGCTCCTCACACTTCGCTTCAGTGATCGAATCTGTAAAGAGCAAGGGAGTACTTGTCGAATCTCTTATCCCCGATTTCCAGGGCAGGGAGGATCTTATCGACAGAATAGTTGTAACAGAACCGGCAGTCATTGCACATAATATTGAAACGGTAAAGCGTCTCACGCCAAAGGTAAGAGACCCCAGAGCCGGTTATGATCAATCCCTTCACGTATTGAGATACGTCAAGAACGCAAACCCGGCACAGATTACAAAATCTTCTATAATGCTTGGTCTCGGGGAAACAGATGAAGAGGTTGCTGAAACCTTCATGGATCTGCGAAAGGCAGGTGTTGATATAGTGACACTCGGTCAGTATCTCAGGCCTTCCAGGATGCAGCTAGAAGTAGTTGAATATTCTCCGATGTCGAGATTTAAGATGTTTGAAAGCATGGGGTACGATATGGGGTTCCAGTTTGTTGCATCTGGTCCCCTTGTAAGATCTTCATACAGGGCAGCAGAAGCTTGGATTAAAAGGAGGTTTGAAAATGGAGCAGCAGCAGAAGAAGGAAAGCAAGCAATCAGAGAAACCGCAATACATTAGGGCATATGCCGCTATGGTACTTTCCAGAACACTGGATAAGAAAATAGTCAGTGCACAGAGACAGGGGAGAGTCGGTTTCTACACGCCAACTATGGGTCAGGAGGCATTGCAGGTAGGTGTCTCAATGGCTCTCGAGAAAGAAGACCTTGTGTACGGTTATTACAGGGATGTCCCGATGATGCTTCACAGGGGTGTGCCGATCGAGACAATCATCAACCAGATAATGGGTAACTCAGCCGACATAGCCAAGGGTAGGCAGATGCCCAGCCACTATACAAGCAAGGCACTTCACTTCATGTCCGTGCAGAGCCCGGTTGCGTCTAATCTGCCATTGGCTGCTGGAGCCGCATATGCGCTTAAATACAGGAAAAAGAAGAATATCGTCATAACAACATTTGGTGATGGAGCAACTTCCACTCCCGACTTCCATGCAGGAATGAACCTTGCAGCTGTTTTCAAGCTTCCTGTTGTATTTGTTTGCGAGAACAACGGATGGGCCATCTCGCTTCCAGTCGAGAGGCAGACTATGGTCGAGATATCACTGAAAGCCTCTGCTTATGGAATGCCCGGTATTAAGGCCGATGGAATGAACTTCATAGAGATGTATAAGGCTGCTCGATCGGCCATTCAGGACGCCAGGGCCGGAAAGGGACCTACGCTAATCGATGCCTTGAGTTACAGGATGGGCCCTCACTCAACCTCAGACGATCCATCAAAATACAGGAAGGACGACGTTACCGAAGGCAGTGAAAAGGACCCCCTTGTTATTGGGGAGAAGTTACTGATCTCGATGGATTTTGCAGACGATAAGCTGCTTGAAAAAATCAGGAACGAGGCAATCAAAACGGTGGATGAAAAATTCGATGCATGTGAAAAAATACCTCCTCCCGACCCATTAACTGCATTCCAGGACGTTTACAAGAACATGACATGGATGCTTGAAGAGGAGGTCAAGAATATACTATGACATCAAAAACAATGAACATGGTTCAGGCTCTTAATTCCGCTTTGGATAATCTCATGGCATCCGATGATCGTGTCATCCTCCTTGGGGAAGATATTGGTACTGATGGCGGCGTGTTCAGAGTAACTGAAGGGCTTCTTGCGAAGTATGGACCTGAAAGGGTTCTCGACACTCCACTCGTTGAGGTCGGCATCGTGGGTATGGCCATAGGTATGGCCGTTCAGGGACTCAGGCCCATCCCTGAGATACAGTTTCAGGATTTCATATACACCGCCATGGATCAGATCATCAACCAGATGGCAAAGATCCGCTTCAGGTCAGGAGGAGAATACGACTGTCCCATGGTATTGAGGACACCATATGGGGCAGGTGTAAAAGGCGGTTTATACCACTCTCAGAGTGGTGAGAGCTACTTTGCTCACACAGCGGGTCTCACTGTTGTTACGCCATCGAATCCATACGATGCAAAAGGTCTTCTCATATCATCTTCGCAGGGAGACGATCCTGTGATCTTCCTGGAGCCCAAACGACTCTACAGAGCTGTAAAGCAGGAAGTGCCAGACGATCTTTACAAGATACCCATAGGAAAGGCTGAAGCTGTCCAGACCGGCGATGATCTTACAATAATAACATACGGCTCCATGGTACCGACGGTAATGGAAACAGTCAAGAAAAATAACATTAATGCTGAAGTCCTGGACCTCAGGACCCTTGTTCCAGTTGACAGGGATGCAATTATGCACTCAGTGCAGAAAACCGGAAGAGTTGTCATAGTTCACGAAGCTCCCAGGACTGGAGGCTTTGGCGGGGAGATTTCTGCGATGATTACGGAACGCGGCATAGATTTCCTTTATGCCCCCATCCTAAGGGTAACCGGGCCCGATTCGCCTGTTCCATACAGAATGGAGGAATATTATGTTCCAAACGAGAAGAGAATTTTGAATGCAGTTAATAAAGTAATGGAGAGTGCATAAAATGTTTGAATTCAAGTTACCTGATATTGGTGAAGGCGTGACCGAGGGAGAGATAGTTAAGTGGCTGGTTAAATCAGGCGAATCTATTCACAAGGATCAGGATATGGTGGAAGTTATGACAGACAAGGTAACTGTAAAGATACCTTCGCCTGTGGATGGAAAGATCCTTGAAATAAAATTTGATGAAGGAAAGGTTGTAAAAGTCGGAGATGCCATGATTGCAATCGACGACGGAAAACCTGAAACTTCTTCCAACTTCCAACCAGTCCAGCATGCGACAACACACGTTGAGGCACAGACACCTCCTCAGCCAAAGAGGCAGGAAGCGGTCGTAGAGATTAAGGACGAGGATAGAAGAAGCATCTCAAAGGTCCTGGCGTCGCCTGCTATAAGGAAGCTTGCCAGGGACCTTGGCGTGGATCTTTCCTCTGTTCGAGGAACTGGACCAAATGGAAGGGTGCTCGAAGATGATGTCAATCGCTATGCTGCAATGAGGAAAACTTCTGCCCAGAGCCAGGCTGTACAGGAAAATGTTATGCCGCCGCCCCCACCAGTTATAACTCCAAAGCAGGAAATGCCCCATGTAGCAGCTCAATCTCAGGCGGGTGACGTGATTGAGCCCAGAGGACTGAGACGCCTGATTTTTGAGAAAATGACAAAGGCAAAGCAGATAATGCCGCATTTTACCATTATTGAGAGTGTCGATATGACAAGCACAATCAAAACCAGGGAAGACCTTAAAGGAAAG
>JAKATM010000106.1 GCA_021818765.1 Thermoplasmata archaeon
TCGGATCACTAATTTTATGGATAGGGCAAGCTCATTACGTTAGTTTATGAGTGACTTTCGAGTGGTAAATAATATAATACTCATTTAAACCATACACCCGATCACAATGACTAAGATACTGGTTACGGGTGGTGCAGGCTTCATAGGTACGCATACAGTTAATGAACTTCTTGAAAAAGGGTACGATGTTATCGTTCTTGATAACCTTGAAAGGCAGGTCCATCGATCAAAGGTAACCCCAGATTTTCCGGCTAAAGTCGAATTCATTAATGGGGACATTAGGTATAGAAAGCACTGGATGCGTGCTCTTAATGGCATAGACGGGATAATCCATTTAGCTGGTTCCGTAGGAATTAGTCAGAGCTTCTGGCAGGCCAGAAAGTACATGGAGATTAATTCGTGCGGAACTGCAACACTGTTTGAGATTCTTGCGAGGGAGAGGCAGATTAGGAAGAACATATCAAAAATTGTGGTAGCCTCGTCAAAGAGCATCTACGGGGAAGGCTCTTATACCTGCAAAACCGATGGTCTCATTTATCCTGAACCTAGAACTTCAGATCAGCTCTCAAAGAAGGAGTGGGAAGTCAAATGCCCTATTTGCGGAGAAAACCTTCAACCTACGGGGGTCAAGGAGGATAAACCCGTCCAGAACCTTAATCCTTATTCTCTTTCGAAGTACACAACAGAAAAACTTGCACTTGATTTTTCATACGCCATCTCTGTTCCTGCTGTTGCCCTGAGATATTTTAACGTGTATGGAGAAGGCCAGAGTCTTAGCAATCCATACACTGGCGTAATTGCAATATTCCTCAGTAGGATAAAGAACAAAAACAGTCCGATAGTTTTTGAAGATGGGAAACAGAGCCGTGACTTCATTTATGTGAAGGATGTGGCCAGGATCAATGTCATGTCACTGGAGCGAGGGTCTGGAGCTATTAATGTAGGTACTGGAAAGCCAACCACTTTGTTGCAGATGATCGATATCATAAACAGGGATCTAGGAACAGACACAAAGGCGGATATAACTCGGGAATTCAGGCCTGGGGACAATCGACATGATTTTGCAGATTTATCCACGTTCAGAAGAAACTTCGGCAGTTTTACCTACACTGCACTCGATCGTGGCATGGCAAACTTAGATAAGTGGGCAGTTGAGCACGAAGCGATTGATTTGGTTAATAAAGCAGAAATCGAGAGGAAAAGATATCTCTCAAAGGTTTGAACGGAATGGAACTATCCTAAGAGTATCCTGTGTGATTTTTTCTATTTTCCGTTTATTTGTTGACATTGCTCAAAAGATTAATTAATACTGGAAGGTACATTACTGAGTATGATCTCCATTATACTTGCCGCTGGTCAGGGCACTCGAATGAGGCCTCTTTCATATTTCATTCCCAAAATTCTTCTTCCAGTGAGAGGAAAACCGGTTCTTGATTATCTTCTGGATAACATGAGAAATGTGGCCGTGGACCACCATTACATCGTTGCATCTGATCATGTGGAGGCAATAGATACATATCTTGAGAGAATAAATATGTCAAACGTAAGCACAATACGCGGGCTGGGATGGGAGACTGGAGGCGATTTGTCCATAGCGTTCGAGGAAATAGGGGATGAAAGCGATGCCATTGTAATGAATGGAGATATCATAACTGACGTTGACATGCAGGAACTTGAGAAATTTCACGGATCGCACGACCCGATGGTAAGCATGACACTGTTTGAGCTGAATGATGAAGAGGAGGCAAAAAGATTTGGGCAGATTGAATTAGCTGAAGACGGGTCGATTACTGAATTTTCTGAAAAGAACCAGACCGGGATAAGGAAAAGCAACCTAGTCAATGTAGGATTTTACATATTTAGCAGGGAATTCATCTCAAAGAGGAGCAAATATATGACCCCTAAAAAGTTTAAGTTAGAACACGATTTGTTTCCAAGACTTGCACACAGCCATGAACTCTTTGGGATGAAGACTAATATAAACTATTGGTGGGATGTGGGGACCCTGTCATCTTATTTGAAGGCTGAACATTTCTTTATCAACGGCAAAGGAATTATCCCTCCATAGGTAATATTCTTGAAGCTTTCAGTCATTGGACTTGGATATGTTGGACTACCTTTATCATCGTTGCTTGCAACCATTTATGATGTAGTTGGATTTGATACAGATAAATCGAAAATTGAAGCTTTGCTTGCAGGAGAGGTTCCGATTAAGGAACCTGATCTTGATGAACTTTTGAAATATGCATTTTCATCTGGGAGGTTAAAAGTTACAAACGATCCTTCACTTCTTCTTGGCTCGGACGTCAAGATCATAACCGTTGGAACCCCCTACAATGAAAAGACTGACTATATCGACTATTCCCAACTTGAAAGTTCTATAGAAATCATAATGCCCTACCTCCAAAAGAATGATATTGTTCTGCTGAAGTCTACAGTACCACCCGGAACAACAATGGGGATAGTCAGAAGAAGAATAGAATCTGCAGGATTCAAAGTTCCTGGTGATGTTGGGCTAGTATTCTCTCCGGAGAGAATGATAGAAGGACAGGCAGTACATGATTTCAAAACCCTCCCAAAGATCATTGGAGCCTCCGATGATAGGTCATTCCGTATAGTAAGTGACATGCTCAGTAAACTGGGAGGGAAGATCATCCGGGTATCAAACCCGGAAACTGCCGAGACCGTTAAGATGGTGGACAATTATTCCAGATTTGTATTCTTGGGACTAGTGAATGAGCTTGCACTTGCATGCGAGAAAATAGGGGTTGACGTTCTCGAGGTTATCAAGTCAGCTCAGGATGATTACCCTAGGAACTCAGGTCTTCTTCTGCCTGGTCCCGGTGTGGGTGGTTCCTGCCTCAACAAGGACCCTTTCATCCTGAGAGGTGTTTTGAGAGCTTCCGGTATGGAACTGGAAATGGTCAGATCCGCAGAAAGTATCAATTCAAGAATGCCCAACCACGTGGCAGAAATGGTCAGCCTTTTCCTAAAAAGTGGCAAGGTAGCTATTCTTGGTGTAGCATTTAAAGGTGATACGGATGATACTCGGTTCACTCCCTCGTATGCTATAGGAGATGCACTGATTAAAAGGGGCTTTGAGGTAACTTTCACTGACCCATTCGTAAAGGGAAAAGGAATTCGGGGTGATTTGTACGGCGCATCAGAGAAATCTGATTGTTTAGTACTGGTTACAGACCATTCAGAGTACAGGAAACTTGACTTGGTTAAACTGAGGAAGCACATGAACAGTAAACCATTGATAATAGATACTAGGGGAATCATAAACAGGAAAGTAGCTGAAGTTAATGGGTTTACTTACCATGGACTGGGAAGGCTATGAATATAATAGTGGCTGGTGGTGCTGGTTTCCTTGGATCCCATCTTTCAGAGAAACTCGTGGAGGAAGGAAATGATGTAACCGTTGTGGATGACCTTTCTAGCGGTCTTGAGGGAAATTTATCCAACATAAGGCGTAGGATTCATTTCATAAAATCGGACATCGTAGATTTCGATTCTGATGATAAATTCGATGTAATTTTCAATCTGGCAAGCAATGCAAGCAGGATTGAGTGGGAGAAACGGCCAGTAGAGGTAGCATTATCTAATTCATCGGGAAACAACAACCTGATCAAACTTGCTCTCAAAAACAGGGCATTGTACGTTTACGCTTCCAGTTCCGAAGTATATGGAAACCCTGATGTGATTCCAACCTCAGAGAGTTATCTTGGAAGGGTGAGCACAACTGGGTCCAGGTCTCCGTATGACGAGGGCAAGAGATTTGGCGAGGCACTGGTCAAGTCATACGAGAGGGAATACGGGCTACGAAATATCATAATCAGATTATTCAATACCTACGGCCCTAGGATGAGAGGTGGCGATTTCTACGGACGTGTTATAGACAGGTTCATACAGCAGGCAATAACCGGCAGACCGATTACTGTATATGGAGATGGCATGCAGACAAGATCCTTCACTTACGTCAAGGACACTGTCGATGCCATTGATTTAGTTGTGAAGAGTGGAAGCGTCAACCAAGTTTACAATATAGGCAACGATCGCGAAATGAGAATACTCGATATCGCTGAATTGATAAAAAAAATGAGCAATTCCACCTCTGAAATAGAATTCATGAAACTTCCTGAGGACGATCCCAGAAGAAGGTCCGCGGACATATCTAGGATCAGAAAACTTGGTTTTTCGCACAGATTTCCCATTGAATTGGGAATTCAGTACACTCTGGACTATGCAATAGAAAATTCCAACGGTACTGTTTGATTTTGGCACTATCCTATGAAATTTTGTTATTGTGGATAAATCACAGTAATCGTTCGGATCGCACAATCATTTTTTCCTATTCACGCTGTGATTGTCATTTCCTGGACCTCTTGTTCATAATGCCAGAAAATTGCGGATCTCTTCTAGCAAAATCAAAAAAAGTTTTAATCCATAGTTCCTTAGTTCCAATATCGTACCTCTTTCCCAGGAAAGAGGACGCATACAATGGGTAATCTCTAACATACGATGATAGGGCATCGGTAAGCTGGTATTCGCCATTCCTCCCCGGTTTAAGCTGATCCAGATATTCAAATGAGGTTTTCCCAAAACCATCCATTCTCCTGTGATTCATCTGATTAACAGCTGATTTGTGATAAGATCGCCGCAAATTCACTATACTGGCGGTGATTCCACCAGTATTTTCACCACTATTTTTCCTGAATGCCGATGGCTTACGCTGTCCGATTCAGGAATCTTGCCCTTAGAAGGTTGTAGCATATGGCGGTGAAATATGTTTTCACTCTCACCCTCTGGACTGTTGTCACCATTACATGAGCGAAATGGAACATCCTCTTCATGAATGCACATGGATGTTCCACCATTGATCTGATGCGGGATATCCTGATATCTCTGCGTATGCTCCTCATGGGAAGGGGTGACCTCTCACTGCACGATCCATTGTTCCGTTTATGCCTCTGCAATGGGATCCGAAGTAGCCCTTATCCCCGTAACACACAATGCCAGGAATGCTGAGATCGATCCTCGAGTCATGGACATTGGCAGGTGTTACGGATAATTTTTCGATTATTTTTATCTCGATGACAAGAGTATGCGCCTTGTACCCGAAGTGATGTTCATGATTCTTTGTTGCTGATGTGCCATCCCTGGATCTGCGTGTATTGGCATCCTTTCCTCTGGGTTTGCCGTATTCTCCCCTATCTGATTCAATGAATGATGCATCCTGCATTGTACCCGGCTTTACCCTTATTCTATTTGCCATGATCTGGTCCCTGATCTCGTTGAAGACAAGCCTGTCCTTCCCTGTTTTGGACAGGCGTTCCCTGAAGTACCATATTGTATTCCGATCCGGAAGCCTGTCAGGATATCCAAGGA
>JAKATM010000107.1 GCA_021818765.1 Thermoplasmata archaeon
CAAAACTTGGCATCGTGTTTAAATATGGTGCTCATGACTTCTCAGTTAAATGTCCTGCCTGCAGAAAACGCCAAAGATTCCATGTTTCCGACGAGGACAGAGTGGATTAGATTCTCTACCTCTAAAAGAATATACGCTTTGTGAGAAATATGAAAATACAAGCCGAGAACTTCTCCACGGGATATGACCGGGTTGAAGTACTTCATCATATCAGCTTTCTCATCGAAAAACCAGGGATTTATGTCGTTCTTGGAAAAAATGGGGCTGGAAAGACCACACTGTTCAGGGCTCTGACCGGAATGTTGAGACCTTTTACAGGATCCATCACGTTTGATGACATACCGCAACCGGAATCTAGAGTGGGGATTGCTTATCTTAGTCACAAGAACTCAATCCCGGCGGGATTGACTGTAAGGGACGCCATGAAGTTCTTTGGGAGAGTAGAAGGTGTAACGGATGATGATGTTACCAATATCATAAACAAGTTCAATTTAACAGAATTGCTTGATAAAAGAGTCCAGAGCCTGAGCCAGGGACAGAGGAAGAGGGTTTCACTTGCGAAATCCCTCATTGGCAATAAATCAGTGATGATACTGGACGAACCGACAGCTAATCTTGATCCTAAGGTATCTGAAGAGATAAGGAACCTGATCCGTGTGCAATCAAGAGATTCAATTGTGCTATATTCTTCACATAATCTGTATGAAGCAATGGATCTCGGTACAGAAGTTATCGCCCTGAATAGCGGGAATCTCGTTTATAGCGGTAAAATTGAAGGGCTGAAGACAGACAGTTACACAATCGGTATCCGCGGAAAGGGAATAGAAAACCTGGCAACTAATTATACGATTGATGGAAAATATCTGGTTTTCAAACTTAATTCTCCAACAGAGGCAGCTGAGCTTATAAGCAAACTAACTGCTGCTGGAGCTATGATTTACGAAGTAAAAGAGATGGGGAATCCACTGGAGAGGTTTTTCAATGACACATCATAATTCTACGGGCATTATTTGGAGGTCTTCAAAACTATGTTGGAAGTAAGATTGAGCGGTATGAGGACGCTTACTAGTTTTAATTTATCCAGGGCATTCAAGTCGCTCTATGGGCTTATTTACCTTTCAATTGGTATTATAATTCCAGTCATTCTCACCGTGACTCTATCATTCTCTTTGAAGACACTTGTTAACTCTTCCATCGGATTTTCTGTCGTTTTGGAGACCATCCCATCGTTTATACCAATTGCAGCTACAATAGGTGGAATGGGAGTCGCATATCTCTTCTCAACAGACAGGTCAAACGGTGTCTATGAATACCTGATAGCGACGGGAAAGATAAGAATCAAGGATATATTTCTGTCGTTCTCTCTAGTGACTGTAGCGATAATTTCCATTTTGCTCGCGATAGATATTGCGGCTATTTCCTTGCTAATTTTCTTTACGGCCCCTCCCGTACTCGGAACTATTCTCCAGTTTTTTGCAGTATTTTCGATACCGGTTGCTTACATATCCTCGCTGCTTTCAATACTTGCGATGCTTTCATGGACCGCAATGTCAAAAGTCTATCCTGGTGTGAATGCACCTGGTGGATTAGGCTCAATAATAGGAATCATACCACCTCTTGTATTTTTGATTGCTATCGTCAGGATCGTTCGTCCTTCTGATCTGTTGCTGATTGCAGGTTTGTTTTCTTTTTCCCTTTTCATAATTCTGATTTTGCTCCTGGTAGTTGTTATTAAAAGAATGTCAAACGAGAGAATGCTTGCATGACCATTACCACTCAAGATCATAAGATTGGAGGGATAAGATATCTATGGATAATGGAAACAGTGATGAGAATGGAAGAAGGTTAAAAGTAAAGGAAGATGAGAGCTTGCCTAAATTGGATGATAAACCTGGTTTTTTGGTATCGGTCGATTTTTCCATAGAGAAGCCGATATATCTTCAGGTAGTGGAAAACATCATCAGCCTAATAGCAGCAGGAGACCTCAGGACCGGTACCAGGCTTCCCTCATCGAGAAGGCTTTCCACACTACTCGGCGTAAATTATCACACCATAAATAAGGCATACGAGATACTAATCAGGCAGGGGATACTTGCCATGGATAGAAGGAAGCGGGTGGAGGTGCGAAAGATCGCGCATGTGGCCCTAGAAAGGCCGGATGCAGCCTGGATTAACAGGCAGAAGTCACTGATTGAGGAAGCAATTTCAAAGGGTATACTCAAAGATACTATCCTTTTAGCAATCAGGGATATAGTGGAAAGGATACCAGGGAGGGATGAGGGCAAATGATTCCTGCATTTTCAGCTGAAATTACAGTGCCGACACTTATTCTGATTGGAATTTCTTACGCAGTGATACCATACCTTACTCCTCCATACATACAATTCGGGGTTAGGATTTACAACGAATTAGACAGATTTTCGTTCCGAAAGTACAGAATAGGATTTGCTGTGGTTTCGACATTGTTCTCGGCAGCGCTAATTCTTGCAATACTCTTCGCAAGCGACTTGTCGGAACCCATAATTGTTAGCATAGCTCCTCTCATTCAACTGGCAGGGCTGTTTATTGTCTACTTGGCATTCCATTATCACGTCCTTGCAATGCGTGGAGAACTACCTAACGCAGATGTTCGTGAAACTGCGTCTGCCTTCATTCCAAACGAAGAGGGATCGTTCAGATACCTTTTCCTGGTTGTTCCATGGATTTTCATGTTTCTTTACATATTGGTAGGAATACTCTACTACAATAGTATACCTGAAAGATTTCCTACTCATTTCGGACTTAATGGGGTTCCGAATGAATATGCTACCAAGTCACTGTTGTCTGTTTTTTCGATTCTCCTATTTGTGGGAATACCGATTACAGCACTTATGGAAATAATAGCAATTGCAATTCTTCATTCCAGGCCATTCCAGAACCCATCCAGCCCGGTTAAGACGGCGCTTCAGAACTCAGCATTCAACAGGATCAACTCGAGCCTGATCCTGGCAATTTCCCTTCCGATTCAACTGACCATCTTTCTTGCTTCAGCGACCACTTGGGGTCTTATTCCGCATGGGTATGTTTCGCTTGCAGTTTTACCCACTATGATTATCGTACCTATAGTGCTTATCGTTGCCCCGAGAACCGGACAGACAGGATGGAAGCTTTATCCTGGAGCGGCAGAAAAAAAGGACATGGCAACTGCAAGAAATGATGACACCAAGTGGAAAGCGGGCGTGTTCTACGTGAACAGGGATGACCAGTCTTTACTTGTTCCCAAAAGATTCGGTTATGGCTATACGCTCAACTTCGGGCATTTAGTAACATGGATGGTGCTGGTACTTCCAATCGCTGTCCTCGTGATCGCGATACTTTTTACACTTCACATTCTCTGACTCTGGAAGGTACGAGATGCCATTGATGTTTCCTTATAAATACGAACAGTGCTCCTTCCAATTCATGTGGTATTTCCAAAAAATGATAAGAGGGTAACTTAAAAGTTATATCTTTTGCTATAATTCTTTGGAATGGAAAAGAAGGTACACATAGTAAAGGTAAAATGTAAATATTGTGGTGCTGAATTTGACCATATATTCAGGGCGGGGGACCTTCTAAGACCTCATGTATTCAATCAGCTTCAGTTCACTTGCATTAAATGCGGCAAAACTGGGTTTGACTATGTCAAGAAGGTTGGCAAGATGAGTCTCACCGAATGGCAGTCACAGCACCCGGAACTGAATATAGAAGACCTTCCTGATTATTCATACATTGAGGAAAATGATGTCAACTGAGGTCATCCAGCCTGAAACTCGAGATAATTGTTGATACCTGCTTCAGCCCGAGGTACTTCCTGATATAACGCGGATTGCTGCTGTACCTGTAAGTGGTCATGAAGGAGCTGTCGCTTTCTGATCTCATTTTCTCAAGCTTATTGTTGAAAAGATGCATCAACTTCATGCTTTGCTCCCTTGTAATATCAGGCTGTATGAAGAGTTGAATCGGGTTGGTGCGATACGTATTTCCCGAAACAACTATGCCGTCTGCATCAAATTCTTCTCTGATATCATGCAGGCCTGCTCTGCCATCTGGGGAGCCAGTATCCACGGTCCTCACGAAGAGCGGGTTAGAAAGAAGTTTTCTATGAAGCCGGTCATCAACAGAAAAAGTCGACCTTGAATATCTTCCATTGCTGAAATGCTTTGAATCCACCAATGTGACATCTATATTCCCGCCTGAACTCATGACCTCGTCAACGGTCAGGTAAAACTTCGCCTTAATCCTGTCGACTTTGTCAGGTAAGGGTATTTCATCTATGTTCATCTTTTGCCTGAAGCCGCTAGAAGAATCCAGAGTAAATCTTTTGACCTTAAGGTTCTGATTTTCCTGCACTGCGTCAAACTGAATACTACTGTGTTGCCCTTTAGGATCAAGAACAAACTCAAAAATGCCCACATTGACTCCGGTATTCTGAAAGATTCTGGATTCAAACAACCTGCATTTACTGATAAAGTATCTGGCAAGGAAATCAAGTCTTATCTTTCTGGAGGCTGAATCCGCAAACAGGAAGTTTGTCGGAATCACGTAAACCAACTTCTGAATGCTATGCCTCAGATCATTTATCAATGCAAGCTGGTAGAGATCCTGGTAACCTTCATTTTTGCCAATAAAATATGATGCATGTGAAGATGCCTCTGCATGCTTCATTATGTGCCCCACATAGAGGTAAGGCGGGTTAGTAATGTGAACGGTTTTAACCGGATTTCTCACCTCAGGATATGACAAAATTGAGTCTCTCACTCTTATGCGGTCTTCCAGTACTTTACGGTCAACGCCATATTCTGCAGCATTCTCAATCGACTTATTTACCATTTCCGGATCAACGTCATACATCTGGATATGTTTCCTAAAATAGTCGGTTCTTTCCGACCTGGGCAAAAGATCGAGCATTGGAAGAATAAGGTTACCTTCACCGCAAAACAGATCCATGAAGTTATGATCAGGGAGCAGCGGCCTTATTTCAGGCAAAATGTAAGTCTGGAAAATGCTAACGGGTGTCAGATGCGAGCCAAGTAATCTTGTTTTATCTAAAGTTTCGTGCCGTTTATTAATACGCATCCTGTCGATCATATCTCCTGCAAATTGAAAAATTTTTATGCGTTCCTCATGTTATTACAGAAAAAGAGGAGTAAAGTTAAGATGAGCCTTCGCTGAAGTAATCCTTCTTGAAGTGGTATTTGAAGAGCCATTCATAATGACCATGAAGAGAAGCCCAGTAAATCTCTTCCATGATCTTCTTTTCGGTATAGTTCATTATGGTAGGCTTGATCTTAACTTTACTCCTCTT
>JAKATM010000108.1 GCA_021818765.1 Thermoplasmata archaeon
CGTCTTACTGAAAGAAGCTCTGTTTGGAACACCCTTGCTCCTCCTCCTGCTTGTTCCAGATTCTCCGGTTCCGGAAGCGACAAGTTCATACATAACTGCCTGTTTGTCGCTGCCTGGCCTCACGATTCTTCCAAGCCTCTGCTTGAACTGCCTGTTGCTTCCCGATCCGCTTATGATGACTGCTACAGAAGCGTCGGGTACATCTACACCCTCATCCAGTATCCTGCTTGTGGAAAGTTTTGTGATCTTTCCCTGCTTAAAATAATCAAGATACATCTTTCGTTCCTTTCCTGGTGTCTTGTATGTCAACGCAGGGATGAGGAACTCCTTTGATACCAGGTAAGCGGTATCAGTATCTTCAGAAAAAATAAGTGTCTTCTCGTTCCTGTGCCTGGAAAGCACGTATCTCACAAAATCCAGCTTTGCCCTGGCATTGAACGCAATTTGCCTGGATTTTCTCCAAGCAAGGAGTGCCTCCCTCCCTTCTCGATTCCATGACCTGCGGATAAAGTTCTGGAAATCAAACTGCCCCTTCAGTGAGATGTTGTATCTCCTGATATAGGATAAGAATATGTTCCTGTACCTGTTGTATTCTTCCTCCTCCTGGTCAGACAGTTCAATCTGGACTTTCCTGATCTCGAAGCCTGCTATGTAATCTCGTAGTTCCTCATATCCCATTTCAAAAACCTTGTTGCCGAAATAAGGTGCAAGTAGTTCCTGAAGACCATCTGATCGTTCATATGTCGCACTCAAACCAAGACGGTAAGGAGAGGCGTACATCTTAGCGATCTGGGAATACTGCTCAGATGCCATGTGATGAACCTCATCTGCAAGCAGGAACTTAAAGCGGTTCCCTAGTTTTTCACCCATTATATATGCTGAATCATAGGTGGACACAGTTACATCCCTTACTTCACGCACATCCCCTCCCAGCTGTCCAATCTCAATGCCGAGAGAAGATTCTAGCCTCGCTCGCCATTGCTGAACCAGTTCAATTGTTGGCGCAACAACCAGCGAGCTTTCAGATACCCTTGAAATTGCCTCTATTCCTATGTGCGTTTTGCCAGTTGCAGTCGGAAGTACTACCACGCCACGCTTGCCGTTACTTTCCCACATGCTCAGTGCCTGCTTCTGGTAACCTCTTAACTCCAGAGGGGGATGGGAAAATACCAGCTTAGGTTGCTGGAAGACATGATCGTCAGCATCTGGAACCAGAATCATGATGTCCCTATAGAAACAGGCCATCGCTCGATACTTGTCGATCCTGCCGTCATAATGAATATATTCCGGCATCTTGACAGAGTGTGGCCAGCCGTCAATGACTAATGTTCCCTGGTCAAACTCTATCTTCATGCATTTCGCTAATCTAAACTGATTATATTACAGTATTTGAGCGGGGGCATTCGGATCTTCCCGAAACCATCCCATGCAATTTAGCATTAAGGCGGCCATAATGAGAAAAATGTTCAGTATGCTTTAGACCGCTTACTGATTTTCATGAAAGAGGATTAACATCAACTCTTCCTTTGATGATAAAAGACCCCTGCATGGTGAAAAAAATGCGTCAATCCTCGAGAGAGCTCAAAAGAGAATGGATAATTGACTAAATCATGAAATCATGGCCTATATGGCCTGACAGGAAACGAATTTTCCGGGGTTCATGCCGCCTTTTCAGAATTAACTGATGCCTCATTCGCCATCCTAAAAAATTTTGGAAGCACCCTGAAGGAAAGGGCACAAACCGGAAACAAAATAATTCCAACGTATAGAAAAATTGATGTTACACTAAAAAATAATGCCATAAATGAAAAGACCGCTGCCAAAGCAGGGGTAGCCCCGCCTAAAAACACCCTGAGGAAAGCCATAACCTTACCGTAAATGTTCCTGGGTACCACCTTCATCAGATTAACCTGCAACGGTATGTTTATCACTGGTAACAGCAGACCAATTAAGAAGGAGTCGACAATGTCACCTGAAGCGCTTTTTGCTAGTGCAATGAAGAGTATAGCCGGTGAATACAATAGGATTAGAAGAGATATCCGATATGCAGTGTTGACATGCCTTTGCACAGATCCTGACAGCAAAGATCCAATGATGCCTCCTACAGATAGAAAGGCGACAAATAATGTGTAATAAACAGGGCTCACCTTAAGGACGAGGTGGAACAGCCCTGATGAATACACATCCAGGCAAACAATAAGGCCGTTAAGTACAAACCCCACGGCCAAAAAGCCAGTTATTTTCTTGAGAAAACCAAATGTAGATGCCAATTCGGACCTAACAGCAGCTTTTTCTTCGGCATTACCGGCTTCCGGTATAGGGAATGAGAGAAGTAAAGCTGCTATTGACATTCCCAGAATTATGAACACAAAGTAATGCTGCAAGTAGATGATGGAAGCTCCTCCAAATAAGGTGCCTATCAGCGCTGATGCGTAACCGGCACCGGAAAGGGTCTGGTTGGCAGGCAAGAGTTTTTCCTTGTCCAGGTTCTTCTTTATTGTTGCAGAGATTGTATCTCCCTTCATCATTACGCCAATGGTTAAGAAAACTGTAGCCGTGTAAATAAAAGGTATAGATTGCCCGATCACCAAAAGCGCAGTTCCAAGAGTCAAGATCAATGACGAGAGCGTCCCAAGTTTGGTACTGTTGAACCGGTCAATGAGGTGCCCTACCGGAACTGCCATGAGCAGATCTGAGGCCAGCGAAATTGTGGGGATCAGCCCAGCCAGAAAAACTGACTTGAATAGAACAACTATCTCCCACAGGAAGTAGACCGTAAAAGCATTGAAGATTATGCTTCCCAGAAATCTGGAACTCAAGTACCTGTAGAAAAAAAATGGAAGGCGGGCCATTTGTTGCGGCATATCACCCTACCATATATTATAAAATGTGGATCTTGGCAATTGAAAAATGAAGCATGATTCATAAATGGATTATTTGAAGTCCAGTGCAATAATCAAGACGATCAAGGATATATACGAATAGAATATTATCAGGTATGTATAATCCATTGAAGTTCTATGCTGGGGAAGCCATGAAAACAATAAATGACCGAGCCAAGGAAGTGCTGTCGTTCCTCTATCCTGCAGTTACTATTTCCGAAGACGCTGGCGAAATAATAGTTGAGGCGGACATGCCTGGTTTCGACAAGAAAGATGTCAAGGTAAGACTGGACAGGAATGCCATTGTCATTCAGGGGAGCAGGAAAATGGAACAAAAAGGAACGATGATCCTCAACCAGAGACCCGAGAACCTGTTCAAGAGAGTGTCTCTTCCCTACGACGTTGACCCAGCAGCAGAATTGACCGCAAAATACACTAATGGCGTGCTCACGGTAAGGATTCCTGTAAAAGGCATAAAGACCGTTAAGGTAGATTAGATCTTCCATTTATCGTTTTAACCAGAAATCCAGCGCTGGCAACATTATTTAGGTCAAGTAACAGGATTATTTATACATATATATACGGCATGTAGGGTATTAACCTGTCTCGGATATTTATGTCGAGGAGTAGGGTGTAATATGGATCGAGTGGCAAAGCTGTTAATGATTGCTGCATTGTCCCTTGTTGCAGTTCTAGCGATAATGGCTTTAATTGGCCTATACGTTATCAATCCAACGGTTTCCTACTCGACTGGTTATGGGTACGGAATGATGTACGGAGGCTATTATGGATACTGGTATTTCATGATGCCCATAATGGCAGCATTGGCTATCATTTTTGTTTTCCTTTTCTTCTATGTGATTGGATCATTCGGAGTGGAGAAAGGAGCGGGAATGAAGATGAAGCCTGAGCCTTTGGATATACTAAAAGAAAAATTCGCTCGCGGAGAGATCACCGAAGAGGAATTCAAGAAGAAAAAAGATCTTCTTGGCTAAACATAATTCATCCTGAAACAGAGAAGGGATCAGGGCAGCAAACCTTAATGGTCTCAGTTCTTTTTGAAGAGAACCAGTAAAAACAGGACGATCGATGCACCAAGAAGCGAGAAACCTAAATAACTGTTCGTCGTCGATATGTAGACTGATGCAAGGGCGAAAAATCCAAGAAATATGGATGCGGGTATCCTGATGCTGCTCCTTGGATTTTGGTTCCCGGATTGTTCTTCCAGGCTCCTCTTGAGAAGCGGCAGTACGTCAAGGCCTTTTTCGATCGAATAGATAGATTTCCGGATAAATTCCGAAATCTGGAAGCGGTACAGGTCGTTCAGCATTCCTTCCTGATAAAGGATCTGCCTCAGGATTGCTATGAATCTAAAATCCGGATCAAGTAACTTGCACGTTCCTTCGAGAAGCGAGCTCATCCTCATATACAGGACCAGTTCCCTGGGAAGCCTGAATGGAAATTCAAAGATCACGTCATTTGCAATTGAGAATATCTCTTGAACCTCCCGTTCCTCTACAGGTTTTCCATGGAGGTTTGCAATTGCAAGTTCCATTGTTCTCCGCATTACAGCCCTGTTAGCGACTGGAGAAAGAGCGTTCATTGAAATCAGTGAATCCATGATTACGTCAGGATCCGAGTTGGATAGCCCGTCGTACAGCTTGAGGAGCTGAAATCTAGTTTTTTCATCAAGGCTTCCAACCATGCCGTAATCATAGAGGATAATTGTACCATCGTCTGCCACTGAGATGTTTCCGGGATGTGGATCTGCATGAAAGATCTTGTCTCTCAGAAGCATTCTCATAAAGAGGAGATCAAGCCGCCATGCCAGGTTTTTCAGGTCTATTCCCATGCCTCTTAGTGTCTGTATGTCGGTTATCTTTACCCCGGGGCGATACCTCATGACGAGTACCTGTGTTGAGGTTAGTTCCTGGTAAACTTCGGGAACGATCACCTTCTCCTGTCTTTTCCTGATGTTTTCGCCTATCCTCATTATGTTAGAAGATTCCTTGAGGTAGTCTGCTTCGTCAAAGATTCTTCCTCTGAAATCTGCAATGACGTTGTCAAGGGATACGTATAAGTATGTGTCCAGACGCCTCCTCGCAAAAGTCAGCAGCCTGCTGATTACTGCGATGTCTTTCCTGACCCGCTCCCGTATATTTGGCCTGTTTACCTTGACGACAACGTCCTCGCCATGGTATTTTGCGAGATATACCTGACCAAGGGATGCACCTGAGATGGCTTCCTCATTGAACGAATCAAATACTTCAGAAATCTTGCCAATATTCATTTCTATGACTGGTTTGACATCCTGAAATGGAGCAGGCGGAACGCTATCCTGGAGTTGCTCGAATGCTTTTATATATTCGTTTGGAAGAAGGTCGGGTCTGGCCGAAATCACCTGTCCTAACTTGATATAAGTCGGACCCAGCTCAATGAATGT
>JAKATM010000109.1 GCA_021818765.1 Thermoplasmata archaeon
AAGTACTGAACGGGAAACAGGTCCGCCCCTCCCTCAGTCGCGGCAGCAACTATTTTTGGAGTATGGACTTCTATAAAATCCGAGTCATGAAAAAACTCTCTCATGCCCCACAATAGCTCACTCTCTGTCCTGAATATCATCGCCACCTCGGGTTTTCTCAGGTCCAGAAACCTGTTAGTCAGCCTAGTTTCTATGTCTGCGCTAACCGGATCTATAACGCCCAGCGGAAGCGGAGATTTCGAGACGTTGAGCACCTCTATGCTTTTTGCAATGACCTCGACGCCGGATTTGCTCTGTGTTTTTCTGGTCAGGTTACCTGATACCGATATGACGGTTTCACGAGTCATTTGTGCAAGCATGTCATATCCAGTGGTTAAATTCGGTTTTGAGGTGATCTGTATGGTTCCGGTATGATCCCGGAGGACAATGAATGAAATATTTTTGAGGATCCTGATCTCCTGCAGCCATCCATTAAGCACTACTTCTTCTCCCTCTTTAATATCCTTCAGGCCTGAAACTTTTACTGGCACGTTTTTGTGATAGCATTGATATGCTAAATCTTATCGTTATTACCATTTGAGTGCCTGTTAACATTAAAGGACATGTAAAATCGTTTTGTGAAGGCGCGAAAGGTTAATTCAATTGTTAACAATTAAAGAGTAATGCGATTGGTGAATTCCAGGAACCTATTAATTATCATTATAGTCGCTGCGCTCTTGGCGACCGGTCTTTCCAGCACAGCTCATGCCTCCGGAACCCAAAAGCAAGTTGTGGTTCTTAATTTCCAGGAAGCGGTTGATCCTGGTAGTGCTGCATTCTTTAAATCCGACCTGCTTGGATTGACACCCTCAACTGTAGGGGCTGTCGTAATTAACATGAACACACCCGGTGGATACATTACAGAAATGGAGCAGATGATCTCTTACATCAACCAGACTGAGGCTAAGGGAATTCCAGTTTACACCTATGTGGACCCATCCGGGCTTGCTTCCTCTGCAGGCTCGTATATTGCGATGGCCTCCGACTATATCTTCATGGGGCCTGGGTCTTCAATCGGCCCATCAGCTCCTGTTGTGCTCGGCGGATCGAGCAGCGAAACCACGACGATGATCCAACTAATGACCAGCCTGGCGGTTGCACATGGAAAGAATGTTTCAGCAGCCTTGTCAATGATTGTGTCGGATGCCACTTATACTTCAACCCAGGCGCTTTCGCTGAATCTCATAGACGGACAGGCAAACAACTTATCGGCTTTCCTCCAACTAGAAGGACTTGCCTCTTCCCAAAATGCGCCAAATGTTGTTATTATGAATCCAAATGCTTACGATAACTTCCTTACATTCCTGAGCAATTCATTTGTCGATGGCATACTAATAACAATAGGGGTTCTGGCCATTCTAATGGATATTTATCATGGGAGCATAATCCTCAGCGTAGTTGGCCTTATAATGATAGGACTGGGCTTGATAGGCGCAGAGATTATCGGAGCGCCCTTTATCGGTTTTATTTTCTTAATAGTCGGTGCGGCCCTAATCTTGTTTGAGTTCAAAACCGGGCACGGATTTATGATGATTTCTGGCATAGTTGTAGGCGTAGTTGGTGCATTCCTTCTCACTCCTAGCTATATTACGTACTCACCCAGCGCAAGTTCTTCATCACCATTCAGCGAGGCAAATCTATTCGTTGCAGCAGGAGTGATAATAGTGGCATTCATGGTCGCCTACTATCTTCAATATATTATCAGGTCACTCGGAAAAAAGAAATACACAGGACTTGAGGGAATGATTGGCCAGCAGGTTGAGGTTAAGGAAGAGCTAGTCCCTGAAGGGTGGGTCTCGTACGAGGGTCAGCGCTGGAAAGCCAGACTTGTTTCCGGAAACAAGGCAGCCGTAGGCGAAAAAGTTATAGTGCGCTCGAATGAAGGCTTAACTCTTCTTGTTGAAAAGAAGGAAGACACAAACTGACCGACACTTCTATTTGGACCAATTAAAAAAATATCGTGCGGTTGAAGCATATATCATGGAACCAGGGTAATCGTTTTTGCCGATTAATACCTGAAGACCCAGCAGAGCCATGCTGTCCAATTTATTTACAATGCCGGGATTGATTTCCCAGATCAGAATTATGGATGTTTCTTTACCATGCGAAAAAATAGTCTCTTTTCAATATGTTCCTTTTAAGAGCACATAAAAGACACCCATATCAGTCAGATAGGTGTTCCAAGCATAGGAAGGAACACCAACAACAGCCTGCTCCATGCATTAGAATCGCTATTATCATCTTTTTCAGTTTCATCAGACAGTGCTTTCCAGAGTTCTTTCAGGATCGGATTGATTCTGCTGGATGTCTTCTTACTCATCACTGCATAGGATAAAGTGTATGGCGTTTCTTCTATCAGCCAGTTTCTTAGCTGCTCGACGGCATCGCCTTCGGAAGCTGATATCCGATCGGCGATAAAGCTCAATATCATAGAATAACCCATTAATATGGAACTTACCGTTTCCTTTATTTCCTTTGGGTTTGCAATGCGCAGGAGTTTTTCCCACTCCTTCATCTCTTCTGCTTTGAACATTTCATCATTCAGGCGATAAAATTTTTCAACATAGTTTTTTCTGGGTATGACTTCAGGAGGCTTTACAATGCCATCTTTAACCATCTGGGCTATGAAATGATATAGGTTTGATCTGCTCACCTTCACTAACTTTGCCATATCAGTCACGGTCATTCTCCCATGCTCACTAAGAAGTAGAATTATCCTGAATTTAGTTGGGTTCCTGAATACCTCTGTAAGTATTTCATACCTATTAGGCGACATACAGACAGATAAGCTAATATATCAATTTTAGTTTTACGTATATATGAAATTTATACGACTAAATACTATTGATATGTTTGCCAAGAACCGGATAATTCTTTTTAAGACTTTACAACGCGTCGCGATGGAGCTCTTTTTTTGCTTCTTGAGAAATAACATGATATCTGCCTGCCTCCGAAAAAATAGTTTTGCGCACCGCAGAATTTTTGCAGGAATCAAGGAAGGTGACTTGAATGAATGAAGTGGATGGAGGAATGGATATAACGAATCAACATTTAAGCAGAAACTTTAAGCTTCTTGTAGCAACCAGCGCCATATCCAGGTCCGGTGTAGCGGGTTTTCAGCTCGCAGTTATTTGGATTGCTCTGCTTTTAACAAGATCATCCATACTTGCGGGCCTGGCAGATGGAATGGCAGTTTTGCCGCTTTTTTTCAGCTTTATTCTAGGAGCATATGTGGATCGCCTGGCAACCAAGAAAGGTCTGGCAATCCTGGTTTCGCTGGCAAGGGTGCTTTCGATTTTCGGGCTGTTCATAGCTCTTCTCGTCAAAGGATTACTTATTGAAACCCTTTCGATATACTGCGTCGCGTTTGTCATAGGTTTATCGACAGATGTTATGAATTCAACGTCCGCAAGCTGGACGAAGCAGTTTCTAGGTTCACAACAGTATAAGTCTGGAGTCTCTCTATCACAGAGTCTTGGAGCAGTTGCCGAGGGAGTTGGGTATGCTTTGTCTGGTGTATTTCTGATCCTTGGACTTAATTTTGCAGTCTACAGTTTTGCTGTCGTATTTTCAGTGGCAATTATACCGATTTTACTGATGAAGGACGAGAGAACAACAATTGTTTCATCCGAAAGCAACATGAATTCTTCTGTTAGGAAAGGGCTTGAATATGTTTTCAAAGATAAGAGGTTACGAGGATTGGTAATGATTGTCCTTGCCATAAATCTGGCTCTTGGAACATTAGGAATCTTCATGGCGTTCTTGATTCAGGATCAATTCAAGCTGAGCGCCATATATTTTACAACGCTTGCACTGAGCCTCACAGCGGGCGTTATCCTTGGTTCAGTTCTTGGGTCGGCTGCCAAGGGCAAACTTGGTTTATACTCAATAGGAACAATACTACCAATCGGGTTTCTGCTGTTCCTTGTAGGCATTATTAGATCTGTGTTTCCAGATTTTGCAATTACGTTTGTAATAGGCGTTTTGATTAGTGTTATCAACGTTGTGATAAATACTGCCATCCTCAAAATTGTAGACCAGGAAATGATGGGTAGGGTAAGCGGGGTTATCAAGACATTCGGCATTAGTCTTACCTTCTTATCAGGTACTATCGGAGGGATTCTGATTCAGGTTCTTACCCTTCAAGGCGGTTTTTACCTGATAGGTGCAATTGTTTGTATAATATCGTTTACCCCTGTGGCATTCAGAGAATTTTACGACCTAATGCTGTGAGGTAAAACTGTTCGATGTGAATGATTTAGACGAAGCTTATCATATGTATGAAGCAAGATCGGAAGGCAAAATGTGAGAGAATCATATTTAGCGCTAATCCATGAAACAGTGAAAGTAATCTAAATATTGGAAGTTCTGTTAGAGTAAGTGGTTATGACACAATAAAAACTATTAAAAAGCTTCTCAGTATATATTTTCGTAAGGGAATTTTCCATTTAATGGTTCTTGTCCCTGCTTTATGTGAAACAAATGGAAATTGAAACTATTACAACCTCTTTGGAAGCAGCAAAAAAACTCACAGTCCATAAACAGTTCCTTGCAGGTAATACACCTGAAGGTTCGTTCAACGATAAACTGAAAGCAATACTAAGGAATATCGGGTACATTCAGTGGGATCCTGTCACCGTTGTGGCCCCTTCGCATCTAATCTCCATTTGGAGCAGAATTGGTAAATTTGACTGGTCACAACTGGATAAAATAATGTGGCACGACAAAGAAGTATTGATTCAATGGACACCAATTGCATGGCTAGTGCTAGCCGAAGACTACTCGATATTCTACAGTTTGATGACACGTTATCCGGATTCCATGAGAAGGGGATGGGCCAACCATGCTGAATCTGCAAGTAAATTTCTCGAATCTCATCGTGAGCTGAAAAAGAATGTAATGAATAGGCTGAAAGAGGGCCCAGCAGAAACAGGGCAATTCAAAGATTATGGCAATAGGAAGAAAAGCCCAGATGGTTGGAGTTCAGGTAATGAAGTCACCCAATTGCTTTTCCACCTTCAAATGAAAGGGGAAGTCATGGTTGCGGGCCATTCTGGAAACCAGAATCTCTGGGACCTGACGGATAATTTTCTTCCGAAATCTGTAGAAAGAACTATTATCCCTACAGTTGAATTGGAAATGATCACAGCCATTAGGGCTATGAGGGCGCTGGGTGTCTCTGCAGATTACGACATCTACCGCTATTTTGTCAGGGGGAGATATACCGATTTGAAGGGTGCCCTTAAGAAATTAGTTGAAGATGGAAAGGCAGTGAAAGTT
>JAKATM010000110.1 GCA_021818765.1 Thermoplasmata archaeon
GATCTCAATGAGCTCTGTCGTTTTTCACTGCCTCATTCTTTTCCAGCACTGGAAATAAGAGTTCATCAACGCATTGGACAATTTCCCCCTTACGCCTTAAATGCTGGTTTTTTGAACACCTTTCGATGTCCTCCAATGCGTAAGCAAGCGAATACTTGTGCGATATTTAACGATTTCGTAGTAAACATTCATTTGCAGGAGATTGAGTATAAATGGGGGTCATCCATTAAATGTGATGAGAGAAATTTCTATGGGCCAGAAAGAATAAATTTACCTTATCGCTTGTTTTTTCCATTGCTCAATCTCACACACAACTATTTGCTGCATTTCTAAAAACTATATGCATCAAGCGCTCTTAAAGTAAGATTAGTACTGTTGAATGTAGGCATTATCTTTGTTTATCTTGATGTAATCAAATACGGTATCTGTCAAGGATGCCAACCTATCCCGTTCCTCTTCCCTAATTCCATGTTTTTCAACAATGTACGCGGCCAGTGCTCCAAAAATAAATATCACAGCCCAGTTGACCGGAGGTTTGCCAACATCCTTTATCTGCTCTTCGAACTTTTACTTCAACATGTGTTTTTCGAGCTCCTTGTAAAGATCCTCCGATACTTTGGATCCGAATTTTGAACTGCGATGTAAAATAACTTTTATCAGTCTCTTGGGAGCAATACTGAAGGTATCACCTTGTATTATGAACCAAGTTTTAATCTCATTATTCCAGAGATCCTCAATGAGTGCAGATGCAAACTTCCTTGGGGACTCTACATTCAATTTTTTCAAGTAGTAAACTGAATACTTTTTATCTTCAGAGATAGAGCAGCACCTGAGTATCTCGTCCTGTAAGGCCATCCTTTTATGATAGGAATTATATTTATTAAAATTAACTGACATATTCTGGATGTATCACATTGCATAGGAAAATCCTGTCAGTCAAAGGTATACCTTCTCCACACAAACATCAGGTTTTACGCGCACAACCGATATATTGCCATTGGGAACCACAGGAAACACCTTTGTTTTATCGAAATATGCGAGCGCAATATATATGACGCCACCATGAGTGACGACGGCTTTATTTCCTTCTAAATCAGATAGAATGTCTTGGAGCCCGTCTATGATCCTGTTTACGAACGAATCCCATTTTTCAACAGTTGGAAGATCATTCGAACCAAGGAATCCATTCTGAAACTCAAGCCCAGGATTCCTCTTCAAGACCTCGGATTCGGGTAACCCTGTATAGTCTCCCATGTCTCTTTCCCTGAAGGCAGGATTGGTAATAAAATCCAGGCCAAGCGAGCCTGATATAATTTGTGCAGTCTCCACAGCTCTCTTGACGTCACTGGAATATATTTCAGTTATCCCTGCATTCTTCAGCTTTAACGCTGTATTCTCTATCTGATCCCTTCCATTCGTATTGAGACCAGGACCACGCTGCCCCTGCCAGATTTTTTGGCGGTTCCAGTCTGTTTCTCCATGCCTTACCAGAAAAATTTTCTTTTCTGTCAATTAAATGCCTGCCTGGATTCCTCTAAATCTAAAATAGATTTTCCTTAAGATATAGGATTAATCGACCCTTTGCTTCACGGCCTGCGTTTTTTATTTAACAGAAATCCCCGGTCTACACTCCTTCCTTTGGGAACCAGGGTAGAAACAGTACCTGTTAGCTGATATCATATCATAAAGGCGTGAACCAACCCTTATCTTGTTTAGGAACATGAGAAAGAGAGCAGGTAAAAACAATAAGGGGATTCGTTCCATCATGACGGCAGCGGCTTCCATGCCCCTATATATCACTCCGGAAGGACTTACTGCATACATTGCCGTTTCGAGCTCCTCCATAGACACTGGAAGCTGTTTACCTAAGGCCTCCCTGAAGGAAACGAATTTTAGAAGCTTGAGGGAGTCAAGTCTCTCGAACATCCTCTTGACGGTTGAACAGAAACCGCAATCCCCGTCAAAATAGACTGTAAGAGCATGATTCATAGATACATATCGAAGTCTTGTAGATAAATGTAGGTTATTTGCTAATACTTCTTATAGTTGTCAACATTTTTATTTAATCCTTAAACTCAAACTCCGGCCATTTTACATAATAGGTATGCCGTGACAAACTATTATGATTTTAGATTTTTTAGGTATCTCTTAAATTTTCCATTCTTCACCAACTTTCAGCCGATTCAACTTCGCAAGGTGAGGCGGAGCATTGCCGGGAAAATCCTCTGATTTCAGGATCGCTTATATGCGGTGATCCAGCACGACTGCGATGAAGATGATGAACATCCTCTCCCGCAGCCGACGATTATCCCTCATGCAAGTGCGGTCCGAATTCATTATGTTCTTGAAGTTGTCATATGCTTGCACTATTTCCATTCTAAATTTCAGCATATCATACACAATCTCCCAAATGCTTTGACGTTCGTTACCACAGAGATGGAGGCCATTCTTTCCCTGAATTTCGAGAAGGATGATTCCTTCATATTCACATTGCACCTGAGAAAGTCCTTCTCCTCCTCTGCCTTCAGGAAATCGTTCCTGAGGGTGATCACTGTGCGATCAGAGTATCGGTGCATCCAGTAGAATATGGTATGATCCTGGAATTGAGCTCCAGAGGTATGATCTATAATATGTCGATATCATCAAGCTCCTTGATATTCCTTGATGAGAAAAATCCAAAGCTGGCCACAGGGATAATGTTTGACAAGTTATATTTACGCACTTTCATCCTGAGGAATTCAACACTGTTTATCGATGCAGTAAGCATAGGTAATATGCAGAAATATCCCTTTGCATCAGATTACGGAAATAAAGGGATCCAAAGAGAATATATTATGTAAATAAGCCAGATTTAGGAATCAATCTAACACACAATTCTGGACACTAGTATCTCCACGTAATTTGCATAAGATTTGCATATAATATTGAAAATGACTTAAATAAGCAAGTTCGATAAGAACGCAGAGTTATATGATTAAGAAGAATACTTTAACTGTAATATTTGTTATAACTACACTGGCGTTTGCAGGTGCTTTCAGCTACTCTCTCGCAGCATCTTCAAGTGTGAAGGCTCAGAACAATACACTAAGCACAAATTACGATAACCAGCAGGGTTCAGTTGTTCTAAAGAACGCGTTTACTCACTGGAATGACATAGCCATAGAGAATGTCAGCCTGCTCGCGAGTCAATATGCGTCTAATGCCACACTTCACTGGATAGGCGGTCCTTTGAGCGGTACCTATACTGGAAATTCTTCCATTCTTGGAACATGGGGAAAATTCTTCAACCTTTGGAGTGCAGTATGGTTTTATGCACAAGCTCCACCGACTGTCAGCGTGAGTGGCGACAATGCCGTGGTCAATGCCCAAAACCAATTTGTTGTTACGCCCTTCTCAGACCAGCAGCAGGTCCAGTACCTGAATGTGTCTTACACTCTGAACTATCTAAAGAGCCAAAATAACTGGATCATTGATTCTGAAACATGGCATGTCACGGGATCTGGTTACACATCATACACAGGTTCCCAAGTCAACGCACTTATGGCACAGGCATCATTGCAAGCCGCGTTTACTCACTGGAATGACATAGCCATAGAGAATGTCAGCCTGCTCGCGAGTCAATATGCGTCTAATGCCACACTTCACTGGATAGGCGGTCCTTTGAGCGGTACCTATACTGGAAATTCTTCCATTCTTGGAACATGGGGAAAATTCTTCAACCTTTGGAGTGCAGTATGGTTTTATGCACAAGCCCCTCCTGCAGTGAACGTCTCTGGAAACACGGCTACTGTAATCTCCAGCAACCAGTTCATAGTGACGCCAATTCATGATCCTTTCCAGGTTCAGTACATCAATGTTTCTTATATTCTCGATTTCGTCTTCCAGAACAATACCTTCATGATCAGCAATGAGGTATGGCACATTACCGGCAGTGATCTTATTTCATTTGCTCAGGAATCGTATGAATATGATCAGGTAAGTAATCTGGCTTTCAGTCACTGGAACAATATAGCTATTGAAAACACCTCTCTAGTAATGCAGCAATACGCTTCTAATTCAACATTGCACTGGGTAAATGGAGCTTTGAAAGGTAATTACACGGGAATATCTGAAATAAACGGCACATGGACTCGTTTCTTTAACCTGTGGAACGCAATCTGGTTCTATAGCGAAAGCCCGCCAGTCATCATGATAAACGGCTCAATTGCCACTGTCATGGCCACCATACAGTTTGTGGTGCAGAGTTCCTCAAATCTTTCACAGTTTGATTACATAAACGTGACCTATACTATCCAGTACCTTGACCTTGGATTCAGTTCAACTACCGGGTCTACAAACTTTGAAATAGTCAACGAAATATTTGACAACACTGCGCTTGGGCCTCTTTCGAAGGTTTGAATTTAAAATGGATCCTTCTTATAGATGACATTTTTTTTTCATTCTTTTATTATTTACACAATAAATCTTATTAGATTTCATACGAATCAGGAGACGAGATTGGTTAAATGTTCCGCAATTCGGATTCTCTATCGCGCTCGTTGTGGTGGGTATTCGTAGGAACTAAAGGAGGTCTCACAAGGTTGAAAATAGTGAAAAAGTTAATGGACAACCCGGCGAACATAAACAGCATAAGCCAATCATTAAATCTGAATTATCGCACTGTCGAGCATCATATAAGGTTTATGGAAAAGAATGACCTTATTGTATCTGAAGGTGACAAATACGGCCGTGTTTACTTTTTATCGCCTTTAATGGTCTCTAATTACGAAAAACTTAATGAATTGCTTAAGAGGGCTGGTTTAAATTGATTCTTGGAATCTACTGGATTGCAAATATAGCTTTACTGTCTGCCGAAGCACTTTTACTGTTGATCTTAATTGGTAGTTATATAAAGACAAGGCTTTCATCCGGTTTCCGCGCTATTTCTGCAATTATATTGTTTTCTGTTTTCTTCCTGGCCCAATCTGCTAGTAGCATATATGAATATTTTTCCATGGCATTTGTCTATCCTTCTGAACTTGCAATTATGCTTCTATTCACGAATGCAATAGGCATGGCAGCATTTGTTTCACTCTTTTTCGCTTTGTACCGTTGATGTTCTCTTTTAACATATGCGAGCGGGAATTCCCCTTTCGCAAGAGAGGGGATGAAAGCGAACGAAATGTTTTGGTATATGGATTATTACCATAACTATGCCCTACGAACTGGATAAAGGGGCGCATTCAGTATATT
>JAKATM010000111.1 GCA_021818765.1 Thermoplasmata archaeon
GAGATATAGCTGGTATTCGGGGTAAGCAATCATGTCGGCAGAACCTTTCTCTGCTTCTGCGTGAAGTTCCTGGCTCTTTCTTATATTATGATCAATATCGCTACTGGACTGCATCTGCGCAACAGCGACCCTTAACATTTATTCTCCCAGGTCATTTGGTCCGGAAAGCTTGTCAGGCAGGTATTTATCTGTAACGAAATCCAGGCCGTACTTGGCTAGTGCTTGCTGCTCTGCCTTCTTGTTCATCTTCAGCATAGCCTCTATCTCTGATTTCCAGAAATCATTAAGGAACCTGGGATCTTTCAACTCAGCCTGAAGTGCCTGCTGGTCTTTGTCAGTAAGAACATCAGTCGGAAGATCGTAATTCATTATGTCGCTTGCTGTAATACCTATAAACTGGGCAGTTGGAACAGCAAGATGCTGTGAAATGTGTGCCGTCTTTATTGCACCATAGGCTACAGAAGCGAATATCCTGAAGGACCATGGATCGCCGTCCGTGAACACATATATTGGAAGGTGCTGCTCCTCATTAAGGCGTTTGAGAAGCCTGCGGGTGCTTCTTGCCGGCTGGCCTTTCAGGTGAACCAGGATTGACCGGAACCTCTCATCAAAACCATTTTCAACGAGCCTGTCAAACATACCTCCAGTTTCTATCGCAAGGACAAAATCAGCATCGGATGACACTATCTTCAGCTTCTCCTGATCAACGTTGTACGGAATGTTATAGCCGCCTTCGCCAACGTCATCCTTGCAGTTGATCCTCTTGAATTCGCCCTTCCTATTCTTCTCTTCAATTGTCAGGTTACCAATTACAGATGCACCGTTCTCCTCAGGCCTGAGGCGGAAATCTTCCCGCATCAATGACGTGATGACCTCTAGATCCTCTGCCATGATATCCGACTCATCCTGGGTGCCGAACTTTCCATTTTTCCACCCTTCCGAGATATAATACATCTCCCTGAGGGTCGAGGTCTTGGAGCCTTTTATCATCTCCAGAATGAACTCAATCATATAGAGCGATTTTAGTATATATTCCGCACCATCCACATATTTTGCGCTTCTTGTAACCTTTGATTCGCCATATCTCCAAACAGAGTACATTGGATCGAGAACGATGTTATCCCTGTTCCTTGATGGCATTACCAATTCCGGGACCTCGCCAGTCTTGAGCGAATCGTATACCGATCTTACAAGATCAACAAGCTTCTTGCCTGTATCGGGTGTATCACTGGACATCCTCAGTCACCTCCTCCACATCCGTCTTAGCAATGTTCCAGTCAGCAGGAAGCGGTTCAGCCCCATTTATGTATACCGGATCAATTCCCCTGAAATAGTAGTCTGTTCCAGGATATCTCCCGGCTTCCACTGCTACCCTGAACTCAAAAGTTACACTGAGGGCAGGCATCAGATCCCTGACGTTGAATTCGTTCTTTTGTTCAACAATGTCTCCAATCGGTGGATCTGCTATTATGTCAAAAGATCTTGGCATTGAAGTATAATTATGCACAACCAGCTTGACACTTATTCCCTCATCTGAAGGCTCAAAAGACTCGTTTATGAAGACAACGTTCGCAACCTTTGAAAGAACAGGCTCTATAGGAACTGGTTCCAGGCCCGTGATAGTACTGGACTTTTCAGATATCTCCGGTATTATTGTGCTCACAAGCCTGAATTTTTCACTTATCTTCTTCCTCTTTTCCCTCTTGTTCAAGAAACCCTTGACCGTTCTGGCTGCGGACTTAAGAGCAGCCTTTATCTCCTCAGTTATTTCACCCACGGGAGCTATTGCCTCCTTTGATTCTGAGGTATATGGTACCCTTATACCGAAGACATGGATGAAAAGAATCATCGGTCCGAATGGTACACCCGTGCCATTTCTCTGGTCAAGGCCATAAGATCGCCAGTCCAGTTCAGATAATGCCTTCGTGGTGGCACATGCACCGGGTTGATAAAGCAGAGGAACCTTGTTTGCATATCTCACAACCCTCACCGGCTCATCATTCGGAAGATCCCCTCCATACACAAGACCAACCTCGACAGAAAAGGGGTTTCCGTTGTATGTTGAAACAGGTCGCATTACAGGCTTCGAATAGAATGCAGGGTGGAGCTCGTCGTATATATTCCTCAGGCCTTTTCTGATGAATTCTTCTCCAAGCGGTGAAAGGCAATCCGGGGAGGGTGGCAGGATCTTTATCTTGTCAAGGGAGGATCTTATGTTCTTCACCTCGGCGAGTGTAATCTCGGAAGGTTTCTTGCCAGGGTCAATTCCTGCAAATTTGCATATCTCTTCAGCTGAATTCTTGCTGATTCTGCTGAAATCCCCGGACAGGAATCCTACTGCGGTGGAAGCACTGGATTCATGTGCCATTGTGATGACTTCACCAGGTTCGAGCCCGAGCGGGTAAGGTTTTATCGCGCGTGCCGGTTCGGAAGGCCTTTCCACAACGCGCTTGAACTGGAATATTTTCCCTTCAGGATCTTCAAACCTCAGGCTCATATTTGGATTAACGGTAGCGGTCTGCTTCAGGTACTCAAAGATAGACTGCTTCCCAACCTGGTATTTTCCCTTTGCTAGAACAGATATTATTGTGCCATGCGGAGCATCCCATATAACTGGTTTCTCCTCAATTATATTTGCACGGTTTTCCTTGATGTTTATAGATAGCTTGAAATCGTACGCAACCTCTTCTCCCACTTTCCTGGTCCTTATGAAAGCCTCCTTTCCAGTCGTAATCTGGCCGTAGAGGACAGCCGCAGTTATGCCTATCCCCTGCTGTCCCCTCGACTGCTTGAAGGAGTGAAACCTTGAGCCATATAAGAGCTGGCCAAACACTCTCGGGACCTCTTTCCTGTCAATACCTGGACCATTATCCTCAACAGTAACCTCAAATTCGTCCTGTTCCATTCTCTTGACTGCAACCCTTATTTCGGGAAGTATCTGGTGCTCCTCGCAGGCGTCAAGCGAATTGTCAAGCGCCTCCTTCACAATCATGTAAAGTGCTTTTTGTGGTGAATCAAAACCCAATATATGCCTGTTTTTTTCAAAGAATTCAGAAATTGAGATCTCTTTTCCCTCTGAAATGGTATAATGTCGATTTGCCATTGGTCGACTATTCTTCTGTTGCTTAAATTATTTCTTATTTTTGTCTGACAACATCTGAAATGAAAATCCCGCTTCAGGTATCATTGGTGAATGTCACATCTATAACCTATTTCACTGATCGGCAAAGCATTGCATAAGCCAAACGCTTTTCAAGGCATACGGAGCCGCCTTAATCCGGTGCATCTTCGCTTGAGAATCTTTCCTCGAAGACTTTTTCGAGAACCGACCTGTATCGTGTTATGGTTTCATCATCAAGTTTAGCTAATTTCTCAAAGTTATTGTGCATCAATTTGTATTCATCCTCGCCTGAACCCGACACAATAACCAGCTTGGGCAACCTGAGATCCTTTCCCTGAATCAGTGAAACTTTTGTTACGCCCGACAGATCTACAGTTTCAAAATTTCCCGGATTTTCCGATAGATACTTATCCAGGTTCTTCTCGATATCAAGACCTATTTTTTCGGCTTCAAGGACAGCCTGAAAGTGTGACTGCTTTACTACCTGTTCATACTCGTAATTGCCTAGCGGTCCCATCATGCCATTCTGGCCAAATACGGCTATAGGGTTCTGTTTTATGTAATTTTTGTAATACTGGCTCAAATCTTTCCTGTTCATCACATCGAACTTGTACAGTGTAGTTGCGGTAAAGATGAGATGGTACACTCTAACACCTATCCTGCCCTGATATGCATTATCTATGGAACCAACAATATCCACCATGAAAAGAGATAACTATATTTTATTTTAAATTGTGGGAAAATGTAATCATCCGAAATAACCGAGATCATCCTTTCCAGGTGGCTTTTGCTGCATCCCCTCTTGTTGCATTTTGCCAGTTATCTCTTCAATCTGCTTGCTTCTTTCCTCTAATTCCTGAAGATCAACATCCGTGGAAACTAGCTTTGAAAGAGTTTCCAGCAGTACCATTGCTCCTCTAGGATCTGCGAAATATCCAGAAGTCTCTCCCATGAGGCATGCAGCACTCATTTCGAATACCTCCGTGGCTAGACCCAAAACAAGGCCGGCAGAACCAACAATGCCACCGCCTGGTTCACCCTTGGGAAATACCACGCCAGCTGCCTTGAGAACCTCGAGCATCTTCCTGTCTGACACAGCGCCAAGTACTCTTGGATGTTCTACGATCTTGCCTACGCTGTACCCGCCGAGCGTATAAACAGCCGAGGCTTTCATTTCCTCTGCCAGTTGCAAAATAAGATATGATAGCTCATACTGTCCTTCCTGCGTTGTTCCCTGGAAGTCCCCGGTTACTATGACAAGGTCATTCTTATTTATTCTTTTCTTGTAATAAATGGAATTCTTTGCAAGATGAATCAACCCCTCCTCATTTATGAAAACCTGGGGGGGCAGATACTGAGTCACGATGTCTGTCATTCTGATCATCTTAAGTTTGTCTATAAGGTATTCCACAGCAATCTTCCCGATGTTTCCTATACCGGGAAGTCCAACAATGAAGACCGGGTTTGACAAGCGTGGACTCTTGATTTTATTGACTATTATTTTCTCCATCTTTTTTTGCCTCTATTTTTTCCAGCCTGAATCGCTGGAATCTGTCATTTGGTGAATATCTCGGGGGTAATGCACAGTATGTCTGCGAACCGCAGGCTGGGCACACAGCGCCCATGGTGTATTTTCCGCAATTCGGGCATTTCATGATCGACGACTTCATTTTCCAGTCGACCTGTTAAATTCGAATGCGACTCCAAGCTTTTTTGCACGTGCTTCCATTCCTTCTATGCAATTCTTAAGGTTTTCCTCTGCGGACTTGTATTCTGCGTCTACAACCTGTAGCCTGTATCTTGGAGCACCTGCATACTGTATCTTGATCTTGTCATCGTCATTTTGACCAATAACTTCCTTGATGCGCTCCACGCCATCACTTGCAAGTGAGTACATCTCAACATAACCCCCAATCTTGACAGAAGGTATAGTAACGTTCTCGG
>JAKATM010000009.1 GCA_021818765.1 Thermoplasmata archaeon
TATACAACGTCGGATCTGGAATAAATTACTCCCTTAATGAACTGGTGGATAAGATAAACAACCTTCTTGGGACAAAAATAAGCGCGAAATACATAGAAATGCCAGTTAAAAACTATGTTATGGAAACACTGGCAGATACAAACAAAGCTAGCAAGAAACTCGGTTTCAGGGCGAAGATAGATCTTGATACCGGTCTTCGCACGCTTGCCAAATATTATGGTGCCAAATGATTGAAAACTCGATGTACATGGCCAGGTCACCGTTACGGATCACATTCGTAGGAGGGGGCACAGATATTGCAGATTTTTACCGGTACCATGGACCGGGCATCTGCGTTTCCGCTGCCATTGATAAATACATATTTGTCCTGGTGAACAAGAAATTTGACTCTCAGATCAGGGTCAGCTATTCCAGGACCGAAATCGTTGATACCGTAGCCGAAATACAGCACCCTACCGTAAGGGAGGCACTCAAGTACCTAGGCATCGATGGTGGGATTGAAATTGTCAGCATATCTGATATTCCATCTCAGGGAACCGGCCTCGGTTCAAGCAGCACATTTCTTGTAAGTCTGCTGCATGCACTGCATTCATATATCGGTCAATTTGCTTCAGCCTCAACTCTCGCACAGGAGGCGGTGAAGATAGAGCGCGAGATATTGCATGAACCGGGAGGCAAGCAGGACCAGTACATAGCCGCCTACGGCGGGGTAAGATCATTTACGTTCCAGCCAGATGAATCGGTCAAGGTAACACCCATAATAATGAAGCAGGCCGAGCTCAAGCGGCTTCAATCGGCAATCCTCCTTCTATACACTGGGAAAACGAGGTCGTCTACAGAGATCCATAAGAAACAATCTCAGGGTATGAATGAAAACATCAGAAGTTACGAACGAATGGTCCAGATTGCAGAGGAGTTTCCACGTTCGCTGAATAAAGGTGACCTGGAAGAAGCAGGAAAGCTCGTCGACGAGAACTGGAGGCTTAAATCCGGACTTGCCGCGGGCATATCCAACGACTCAATTTCGGCTCTGTATGAAAAAGGGATAAGGGCTGGTGCATATGGGGGAAAACTGGTTGGAGCAGGTGGCGGAGGTTTTCTTCTCTTTATCGTCGATCCGGATAAAAGGCAAAAAGTCAAGGAGGCGCTTCACGACCTCCAAGAGGTGGAAGTGGGATTTGACTACAACGGATCGAGCATCATCTACGTGGGCGATTGATTTTAAGGCAATTCCTGCGGTTCAATAGCCAGCATTATCAATAACAGACGCATAAGATAGAATATCCTTTCTAGTTCATTTACTCCTACGACCGTTTGAATCATTTTAATATGTACAGCAAGCGAAATGGTATTATGCGTCCGTTTCATGTTATTTATATGTTTCTGGGGCGCCTGCAGGAATTGGAACACCTGAAAAAGCTGCACATGAAGGGGGGAAAAAAGCTCATAACACTTTCTGGTCCTGTTGGATCCGGCAAGACTGAACTTGTCAATCAACTCATGTTAACGTGCCGGTCTCTTTACCTGATCCCTAACGGATACTCCGAGAGAGGTATTGTGAAATCATTCTGGTCGCAGATGGTATCCTCGGGTATAGGTAAAGTATCGAACGCTCCATCCTCTTATGCCGATATACTGGGAATCATAAAGGACGAGTCTGTTGTACAGAGCCTCTTGCTGGTCATAGATTCCTTCCAGGAGATAGCGGCGCAATCAAGAAAATTCATTTCAGAGTTCAACTCATGGTGGGATTCGCTCCCCATTTCCCAGAACCTCTCTGTCATATTAGTTATGTCAAGCCCTGTTATTCCCGGACCATCTGATTTAAGATCTCCAAAGTCAATTTTCAGCAGGACGGCTGAGAGAATGGTGCTTGAAGACCTACCTTACGCAGATACACTCCCCTTCCTATCCGGCCTGACGTCTGAAGAGGCAATCACGGTTTATTCTGTTTTTGGCGGTAGACCCCAAACCCTGGTCCATTTCAACCCAAGAGTGAATATTGACAAAAATATAGAAGATAATTTGTTGAGCAAATCAAGCTATTTATATAACTACGCTAAATTCACACTGCTTTCAGGATTAAAGGACAGGTACAAGGTTTATGATATCCTTCAAAGTCTGGCGTATGCGCCTAAGACTCTTGAGGAACTTTCGGCTGATACCGGCTTGGCAAAGCGTGAACTCCAGTCTGAATTGAGGCTGCTGGAGTCAAAGTATGCAGTTATACAGAAAAGCAGCATGCTCACGGACAAGGCTGCCGGAACAAGAACGCTTTTCTCGATCAAGGATTATTTCGCGAGATTCTGGTTCGCATTCATGCGGCCGAACTTGTCGTTGCTCGAGCTTGATCGGCCGAAGGAGGTTGAGAACGCCATCCGTATTGATCTCGACAGGCACACGGCACGAACGTTTACAGACATCTGCTTACAGCACCTTCGTGACTATGTCATAGGAAGCGAACTACAGCCTTTTTATTACACATGGAAAAATGGTTCCTCCAAAATTGACATAGTTGCCTTTGACAGGCAGACTCTGGATGCCTATTTTGTCGACACGTACTGGACACGGGAACCAGTTCTTAATGATTCCGTTGATTCCTTGAAGGCTAGATCAAAAGAGATTCCATGGATGCGCGGAAAAAGAAAGGATCACTACGTGATATATTCGAGAATGGGATTCCGCTTTGAGTCCCCTGATACCCGCTTGATAAACATGAGCACTCTCCAGAGAGATCTGTCTTCTCCAAAGCAGAATCAGACGCATTAGTCCAGAAAGCCGTTCATGACCATGTCGGTGTGTCGCAGTGCCACTCGTGAATTCCCGCTCCATCTCTCTCCGAATATACATTTAGATGACATATGCATGCATTTTCGACGATGGAAAAACTTTTATTAAGGTATTCATATAAGGATCAATCGGTATAGGTGCGAAAATGGTTTCTATGAAGAAGATTGGATTAATCTCCGTGACGTTGGCAGTAGCCGCTATAATGATGTTATCCGGTGTGGGCATGATGCTCTACAACGGGGTTGGTTCGGCTAATGCGCCAAGCCACGCAGCAAGCAACGTAAGTAGCAAGAGCACTGCTTCACCAGTGAATTCACTGACCGCCTGGACGCCTGGCACAACAACAATGAATGAGCCCGGGTATACAGGAGGCGTTTACAAAGTAGCTAGTACAATCAACATCGGTCACATGAATATTATAAAGCAGACGAGTCTGTATGCTGGTTTATTGACTGATGAGATTTATGATTCCCCTTATCAGGAGTTGCCTAATGGCACATACATTCCTTGGCTTGCGAATTCATGTGTTGAGACAAACACATCCTCGCTGAGCAACCATACCACGTTCGATCCACTGACCGATTCATGGCAGACTTACAACTTATCTTATACTTTACATATTGTACCAGGTGTAAGATGGTCTGACTGGACTCCTGCTAATGCAGCATCAACATACACGTATTCCAACACGCAGACCTACTATACTGCATCCGGTACACCATATACACACACATATTCCAAATATAGCTCTACCAAGATGTTAACCTATGAGGTTCAGTCTGCTGATTTTATCATCTCATGGGAACTTCTCATACAGTCATCCGATTATAACACTGAATATTCAAATGTTGTCAACGTAATACCTGTTAACAATCTGACTGTCGAGTATCTGCTGAGCTCAACATCTGCAACCTTTACTACATACACGAGGGAAACTCCAATATTGCCATACCACATATGGTCATCACACATATATGCAGATGCCGCTGGAGACTGGAATTACAAACCAACGATGCCTGCAGGTTCAGGATACAATGACTGGGAACTAGGTTATACTGCATCAACTGGGTTCGCCTCTGGCTACGTAGGGACCGGTCCTTTCATGATGGTCAACGGCTACAATAGCACTCAAGGTTACTATATAGCAAATAAGGGATGGGAATTATACGTTAACCCATACTATTTCATACAGTACACAACATCTTCAACGTATGCACAGTTTACGGCGAACAACAGTTGGGCAACACCCAACCTGTGGAGGCAGTATACACCAAAAATATTGGCCGTGGAGTATCCGTACTATTCCACCCTATCTGGTGCAGTCACTGCCATGTCAGAGGGTATGGTACAGACTATTACGGAAGGAGTTACTCCTAGCTTTGTCCCTGTTGTTGACACATTCGCCAACACTTACATATTCCATAAAGCATCCTCTGGTTATGGATTCATGCAGCTGAACTCTTATGCCTCGCAGGCGCCGATGAATATAACGGCGTTCAGGCAGGCGCTTAACTACGGAACAGATAAGGCATACTTGGCAACCGTTATTGACTCAGGGTATGACATATTAGGCCAGCCTATAATCCCCCCATCTGATCCGCTCTGGAGGAATGATTCGACCCCAACTTATTCCTATAACCCTGCAAAAGCAGAAAGTCTGATAGGTGGTATACCTGGGATGAAGAATGTTAGTGGTAACTGGCAATACTATGGAAAGCCTGTATCCGCCGATATTCAGATTACAAGCGCAGGTCCTAACCCTCTTGGAGTTGAGGGCGCGCTTGTTATCGCACAGGAGTGGTCTTCAATCGGCGTGCCAACGACGGTGACGCAGGAATCGTTTACCACGCTTATTCCTAACCTTGAGAATTACAACTATAACGTTATATCTCTTGGAATAACTGGAATAGCTGGTGATCCAACTGGTGACTACTTTGCATTCTACAACTATAATCTTGGAAATGGAACAGGTTTCTATCTGGGTCCCTGGAGTACCATTACCTATGCTGGCAAAACACTTACGGGTGCTCAGGTAAACGACACAATGAATAACTTGACCCTAGAGCTGAACTCTATCTCAAACCTGGTAACAAGGATAGGAATCTCAGATGAGATACAGGGTATTGCCGCAATAGAATCAACAATGATAAACCTTGGATATGGAATAGACATACTGCCGTTTACCAACACGACATTCAAGAATATATCTGAAGTGAATATTCCATATGCGTCATACATGTACTGGGCAGTGCTGACGACACATACAGGCGCTAAAATAGTTACACACTACACATCAAAGTACAACGTATCCGTTAAGACCAGCAATACTACTTACTACAATGGGCAGACCGGATCCGTTACCGTTACAGTAACAAGCAATCTCACCGGTGCAGCTGTGGCTGGTGCCAACGTAACTGTCGGCGTGTCTCCAAGCGGAGCTACTATTAACATTACAAACAACACTGGAGTTACCAATAGCGCAGGACAGTATGTCTGGAAATTCACGGTCTTGAATACACAGCCGCTCATATATACAAACCAGTACTTTGGGAGACTGAACTTCACTGCTGTCGCAAGCGGTGGGCCATCAGTCGAGCCTGGCCTTGGATCAGCCTTGGCAAATGTACTACCGGAAGGCTTGAAAGTTTTAACTGCTCCAACACCGACGCTGTCAGGTACTTCGAAGCAACTTTACTGGATGAAGTTCGAAAACTCATCTAGTGGAAAGCCGATCGCAAACTTCAGCTATACAATACAGGTTGCCAGTGGAGCAATCATAATGACACCTGCGTATGCCGGTGAGGTTGAAACAAACACAAGCAGTTATAATGCCTTCATAGGCGCTCCATATTACGCCGTAAATGATATCAAGGATCCAAGTAACGCGAACATGAGCTCGCTGACCGGTAAGACATCATTGAATGGTACAGTCTATTTCTGGATACAGGCGAATAAGGACTACAACTATTCCGCATATGGGTCACAGGGCTTGACGTATATATTCCTGGGCGATATGGCACAGGGTACCCCGGTCTCGGGTGCTGCTGACTATATGCTTCCAGCTGAGTGGACCACATCTACGAATGCAAATGGCTATGGTCTACAGCAGCCTGTTGAATACCCGGTCCAGATGGTCTCTGGCACTCCTTCGGTATCAGTAAAATTGACTGTCAGCAACAGTAATGTGAGCTACGACGGAACCATAACCGTAACAGCAAACGTTACAAATGCGACGGGTAAACCGGTATCAGGTTACATGGTGCAGCTTGAGTCGCAGAATGTCCTTGGAGCAAACAGGGGATACTTTGTCAACGCTTCAGGAAAGGTTGTTCTAGCGACGAACCCGAACTATGAGTTTGGCAGCTCATACCTGCCTGCAATCGACCTGTTCACAGGATCCAATGGACTTGCTTCTGCGACATTCTCTCCTGGTTTCTATGCATATAATACGCCTTCGCTTACATTAGAGGCAGCATTGGTTGGTGTACCATATGGTGATCACGCACTGGTGCCATACGATTCCTTCATAGTTACAGCAATGGGCATGGGTACCGGATCGCTCTCAATGCCAATGAGCTCTGTCAGTGTATACTCAAATCAGTCTATCTCGTCACTGTATCAGCTGAACATCACAGATACGAATCTTGCTAAGAACGCAACCTGGACTGCTACATTGAGCAATGGTCTCAGCCAGACGACCAATCTAAGCTACGTGGACTTCATGGTTCCGAACGGTACATACAGCTATTCAGTCAGGTCACAGTTCAATTCGTATTACCTGAACACATCAGCCGGTACTGCGACTGTTTCTGGAGCTAATGCTTCTGCTAGGACTACAACTACAACAACAGAGTATTTAGTAACCTTTAATGAGATGGGCATAGGGAATCTGACAACATGGTACATAACGCTTCCAAACATGCCTGCAATGTCCTCGACAGCTTACTACGACATGAGCAACGCTTCCATGAATGTTACAAGCATGTCAGTATTCCTTGGGAACGGTAAATATAACTACACAGCAGCCAGCCAGAATCCAATATATGCCCCTGTCAACATGACTTCTAACTTTACCGTTAACAACAAGCCCGTAAACGTATCTGTTGAATACTATCTAGTGACATACAGTGTTACGATAACTGAAACAGGCCTTCCTGCAGGTACCATGTGGTCGGTGAACTTGACAAACGGCACAAACTATACGTCAACTTCATCCAGCTTGACCTTCAAGGCTCCAAATGGAACATATGACTACACTCTGTACACATCTGCTGCCAACTACATTGGTGCATCCGGCAACTTTACTGTTAACGGAGCTCCAGTATCTAAGGCGGTAACGTTCGACTACTCATACGTGGTCACGTTTACCGAGACCGGTCTTCCAGCCGGAACAAGCTGGTCTGTTACCGTCAACGGCAGCAAGCTGTCGTCCACGACTTCAACAATAAGCCTGAGGGAAATTAACGGGACATATTCCTACACCGTGGCTGGAGTTCCTGGATATATGCTTGCCTCATACAGTGGCTCGTTTACTGTTAAGGGAGCATCTGTCTCTATAACTCTTAGCTTCACACAGGTGGTCTATACTGTTACTTTGACTGAAACTGGTCTTCCAAGTGGAACATCATGGTCAGTGACATTTGCAAATGGAACTGTCTTGAATTCAACAAGCACTACAATAAGCTTTACAGAACCGAATGGCACGTACAGTGTCGCCGTGAATACGACAAACAGCAACTATAAGGCCAACAGCACATCTGTTTCATTTACTGTGTCCGGATCCGCACTATCAGTCAGTGTAGGGTTCCATTCAGTGGTGAAGCCGACAAATAACACCCTGTTGTATGTGGTCATTGGAGTTGTTGTTGCGGTTGTAGTAATAGCAGCGGTTGTTGGGCTTATGATGAGGAAAAAGAAACCTTCAGCTGGGCAGTAAGTTTGTTATTTTTTATTTATTCATTATCTTTATTAATTTCAATTTGATTATTTTCTTATATTAGAGGTAATGCTATGAATGCTTATGTTGCGATAAGGAAACTGATACAAGGAGTAGTCCTCTTAGTTCTGGTGACAATTATCATATTTGTAATTTTCAGATTGATGCCTGGGAATCCTCCCGATCCTATTCTCCTATCACTTAAGAGCAAACCCACACTTGCCGAGAAACAGCAGCTCCTTAAATCCTTTGGCCTGGAGAATGGCAAATGGTCTTATCAGGCATTTACAACATTCATCTATGATATGTTCACAGCACACTGGGGCAATGACTATTATTACGGAGAAACCGTGAGCCAGATAATTTTCACCGCTCTTCCATACACGCTTGTTCTTGTTGGCGGTGCAGCCGTCCTTGGATGGATCTTCGGAATACCGCTCGGTATTACAACTACCAGGCTCAGGGGGAAGAAGAGTGAAACTGCTATTCTGACATCCAGCCTGATAGTAAGCTCTATCCCTTATCTTGTGCTGGCAGTCCTTCTATATCTGTATCTAATTGCATATCTTCACTGGTTTCCGGTTTCTGGCTATTTCAGTTTCTCGGATCTTGAACACCCTAGCTTCTTTAGCGTTCTCAATGTATTCAGGACGATTGCAATTCCTCTGGTATCTCTGTTTCTCATAGGCGCTGCAGGCCACCTGATAACAATGAGGGCCACGATGGTCTCAATTCTTGGAGAAGACTTCATAACCACCGCGAGGGCAAAGGGAGTCAGGGAGAAGGACATACTTAGAAAACATGCTGCCAGGAATGCACTCATTCCAGTTTCCACCAGAATGGCACTGGAATTCGCTCTAATCCTTAGCGGCGCACTGATTGTGGATATTATATTCTCTTATCCCGGGATTGGGTACTACCTTTACGAGGCAACATTGAAGGAAGATTATCCTTTGATAGAAGCCGCGACTTTTATGATATCCGTGATAACGATATTTGCATATTTGATTATTGATTATGTACACGCTTGGCTGGATCCAAGAATACGAGTTTAAGGTGATATATTGCTTAGTGAAGATGACAAACAGAAGGAAAACAACAAACGACTGCGTAGGCTGAAACGGCAGCGCAATCTGCAACACTACAGATCTCAATTCAGGATTTACATGAAATCCAAATACGGCAAGGCAGGATTCATTATACTCCTGACTTTCGCAATAATAGCGCTCCTTTCACCTATTTTGGCACCTCAGCCTTATTCATATATTGCTCCAGGTATCGATACCCATATAGCAAAGGAACGTGCAGCAATAGTGTTGGGTTCAAATAACACATCCTCGGGTGCCAATCAGACTTATCTGGGACCGCTGGCATCCTCTCCGGGCACAACAGGGTCTTATGTAATCTATTATGCCGTATCAAATGGATCCCTCTATTCAGAAGGAATAGGATCAACTGGATCAACGCCTGTAAATTCATCCTTTTACCTGTACAACGTTCCAGTCAATTCCACAAACAAGCTTTTGACGCCAATAATATTTCCGCTCCTGAATTACAAGGAACTTATTCCAGGTGGACAGTATGAACTGCAAAACTTCATACTCCTTTCTACAACAAATGGTAATTTGTATGTTGGTAAGGCAGGATGGACAGGCTCCTTAGCGGGATCAGGAACGCCAACTTACGTCGGTGTATCACATGCCAAGGTGAACGGAACGATTGTCTCACCACCCGTCAGTGATTCAATACCTCTCCAGTTCACGCTTCCGCCATTCGTACCTTTTTACAACATTCCATCTGACTATTATTCCAATCCGAACTACGAGATTGGGAACCCCGGTTTTGTCTATGTTGTTTCCCACAACGTTACGGGATATTACCTGAATGAATTCCAGGCCTATCCTCTTGTCCACAGATGGACAATAAAGTTGAATACAAATACTGCACCTAGAAATGTCATATACTACGGTTCATTCTTCCTTCTTGGCCTTGTTGGGGATGAATCTTCCGTAATTGTATCGTACAGCAACAACCTTACAGCGTATTCCCCTGTCAATGGTGCAACAGTATGGAATCTCCACACAAACAGCTCGATCGTTGAAGGTCCATATATTCCACGGGATTATCAGTTCCAGTCAAACTCATACAATTCATTATTTATAGCGACTGCAAACAACAACGTGTATTCAGTGAACCTGGGGAAAAGAAACATGACTGAAATACTGCACTCAAATGGAAGAATAACAGGCTTTTCCAGTTCTTACGGTAGTGTAGGCTTCCCCGCTGTTCTTGTCTCTGAAACATCGACAAGCGTTTACATTACCTCAAGCCTCTTTAAAGCTTCAACCAACACAACCTCGACAAATAACACAAATACGACGAATGTCAGCCGGAGCGACTATACTACCAGGAATTTCACGCTTCCCTCAGGATATGGAAGCTACCTAACCAATCCAATTTTCGATAATTTTGCCTTTACATTCATCATTGCATCTTCGCATGGGCTGATGTTTTCACTCCAGACAGGCAACGGCTCTTATCCTTTTACTTGGAGGGCAACTCTCACCCCGACGCCTGTAAATGTTTCCCAGCCAATAACATTCTATGATGTTGCAACAGGAAGGAGTGTTATAGGAGTGATTGCTTCAACCGGCGTATTCTACATATATGACACAAATGCTTACGATCTAAATCCAATACCTCCGACGTTCCACACAGTGACAGGAGCAATATTCCCACTTGGAACAAATCAGGAGGGTCAGGATCTATTCTCGGAGTTCATTCAAAGTTTCTGGACGGACTGGCTTCTTGGCGTCATGATTGGTATCGCCACTATAGCGGTTGCCCTGGTCGCGGCAATGGTTATCGGATACAAGGGTGGTGCTATCGGCAGCATATTTGAGGTTATCTCACTTTCAGTTTACTTGATACCTGGGCTTGCTTTGCTTATAGCGTTGCAATCAGTCATTGGGTCTAGTTTCACGAACCTTGTGTGGATAGTGACAATAGTTTCCTGGCCATTTACAACCTTCACACTGATAGGAATAGTACGGCAGATCAAGTCCAGGACTTTCGTGGAAGCAGCGAGGGTATCTGGAGCTGGATTCTTTGGAATTATGAGGAGACACATTCTCCCGAACATCGCACCACTTACGCTTTATCTCCTTTCGCTGGCTATTAGCGGTGGAGTAGCGGCTGTGGCTGGCCTTCAGTTCCTGGGACTCGCGCCTCTCAATCTATCCACATGGGGAGGCATGCTTAACTCAGTCCTTGGTAACTTCTACTATGCTGTACTTGCACCATGGTGGGTTCTCCCTCCAGCAATTGCGCTTACCATGTTCATATTTGCCTTCATCTTTGCTTCGAGGGGCCTTGACGAAGTTGTGAACCCAAGATTGAGGAGACGCTAGATATGCAGATAGGCGCCTTCAAGACAGATAGTACGATGGGAAAAACCATCATCAGGGTTAATGACCTTTCAGTCAGGTTCAAGACCGTAGACGGGGACATCCAGGCACTCTCCAATATAAGCTTTGATCTCAAGGAGGGAGAGATCCTGGGTATAATAGGCGAGAGCGGATCCGGAAAGTCTACCCTTGCGACTGCTATGATGTCGCTCCTCCCTGAAAATGCTACTGTCGGCGGAGAAGTAAGATTTGTAAACAGGATGCCCGGGGGGCTGGAAGACGAAGAGGTAGTTACATCTGCTGATACAACCGGCAGGGCATACTTCAAACTTAAGAGATCATCAAGGAAGATCCTGGATGAACGTCTCACAACGCTCAGGTGGAAATCAATCGCAATGGTTTTTCAGGGCGCGATGAACTCCCTTAATCCTGTATACACGGTGAGGCGGCAGATAAAGGAAGTTTTCGACATACATGAACCATTCATGACGATGGAGGATGTTAATGCCAGGATTGAGGAATCCTCAAAGCTCGCCGGTTTCAACACAAGATTCCTGGATTCTTATCCACACCAGCTGAGTGGTGGGATGAAGCAGAGGGCTGTTATATCCATGGCGCTTGCACTTAATCCCCAACTTATCATTGCGGACGAGCCAACAACGGGCCTTGACGTCATTACTCAGGCTAAGATCATAAAGGAGCTCAGGAAACTTAGGGATACAGGCCTGATAAAATCAATGGTCATAATTTCGCATGATGTAGGAGTTGTATCGCAACTTGCAGACAGGGTAGCTGTCCTTTATGCCGGAAAGATAATGGAGATGGGCAGCGCAAAAGACGTGTTCAAAAATAGCGCAAACCCTTATACTGTCGCCCTCCTGAGAAGTTACCCGTCGATAAGATCTACACGTACCTTCGTAACAGGCATTCCCGGGGTTGTTCCCGATCTCCTGAATCTTCCAAAGGCATGTTACTTCGTGGAAAGGTGTTTTTACGCCAAGCCAGATTGCTCTGCTCAGATCCCGTCGTACATAGAAGCATCTCCAGGTCACAAGAGCCTGTGCCTGCATACGAAAGAATTCATCAACGACCTGGGCGAGGGGAAATTGAAGCCAAGCTCGGAAAAGATTCAGGAAAGCAAGGATTATACAGATAGTGCTTACAATGTGATAGAAACTTCGAACCTGACCAAGTATTTTGAACTTTCAGCGGGTGCATCAGGGAGCCTTTTCGGACTCGGAAAAAAGAAATTTGTCAGGGCCGTGGATCACATAGACATGGATATAAAGAAAGGACAGGTTCTTGGGGTGGTTGGAGAGAGCGGTTCAGGCAAAACAACACTTGGAAGGACAATATTGATGACAATCAAGCCAACTTCCGGCAAAATAATTTATTCCTACCAGTCTGATGGCGAAATCAAGAACATCAATGTCTCCGGATTGCACGAACGATCCCATGAATTCAAGGCTTACAGGAAGGCAACACAGCTTATTTTCCAGGATCCATACGACTCAATAAACCCCAAGATGACCATACTCGACATAGTTGCAGAACCATTAATGTTCAGCCTTGGATCTCACACTTTTGCAGAGCTTGATCAGATGAAGGCAACGTCCCAGAACGCTTCTGTTCCGAAGAAGAAGGCACATGAGCAGCCTGACATTCTCGCTGAAGTATCACGAGCCCTTGAAATTGCAAATCTCACTCCAGCCAGCAACTACATAAACAGGTATCCTCACGAACTTTCCGGCGGGGAGAGGCAGAGGGTATCGATAGCCAGAGCATTGATACAGCGTCCCGACTTCCTTCTGGCTGACGAGCCGATATCCATGCTTGACGTATCAATAAGGGCAAATGTGATGAACCTACTTCTGCACCTGAGGAACGAGTACGGCATGTCGATAATGTACATATCGCATGACATAGCGTCAGCAAGATACGTTTCGGATTACATTGTCGTAATGTATCTTGGTGTTGCCGTTGAGTATGGCCCGGTTGAGGAGATAATAAAAATGCCATTCCATCCATACACCAAGGCGCTTATAAACGCGGTACCATCCCCGGACCCGGACTGGATCCAGCATGACCTGAAGATACTTGGCGAAGTTGGCAACTCCGTCGACGTCCATGAAGGTTGCAGGTTCTACGATCGGTGTGTCTTCAGGAAGGACATATGCGAGGGCACCCCACCACCTGTAAGGAGGGGAACGGACAGGATGTATATATGCCACTTCGACCAGGACGGCCTGATCGAGAACGAGGAAGACGAGAACGTGGAGAAAACCGAGGAAGGAGACATAGAGGTCTTTGGTTCCGGCGGAGATACAGAGGACAAGCAGTAAGGTCAAGTTGATTGAAAAAGAAGATACGGATCGAAACAGCGACCTTGAGTTGGAGGCGCTTGAACATCGCAATACAATACAGGCAATACTGCGTTTCATATACCTGCCAATCTCCTTCCTGATTGCGCTGATCTTGGTTGCACTGATTGTCTTTTATTTCCAAATCTCTGCCATAACGGTTGCAATGCCGACAATAATGACGCTATGCGGTTTTGGCGTTGCGTTTGTAGGTGCATTCTGGGACTTCGGCGCGAGGAAATATCTTAATAGTCTCGCAAACAGCAGGATAATCTTCACGGATAAGGATGTGACAAGGATCAACCGGCAGCAGTTGCAGCTTACGCTTATCTACCTGGGCATAGCAGGTCTCTACATCCTGTCGGCGGTCTTCATCTACCTGTACTTTTAGACTATTTCTTGGGCCTCTTTATAGCTTTTTTTGCCAGTCCTCTTGCTATCTCAATGGCTTTTTCCAGCTGCGGATCCTTCCCGGAAAGATAGTCAGACGGCGTATTGTCCACCTGTATAGTTGGATCGGTTCCATAATTCTCAACGCCGAATCCGACATCGGTGAACCAGAATGAGAACTCAGGCTGCGTGATCATTGTACCGTCAACCAGCGTTCTTCTTGGACTTATCCCAACTACTCCACCCCACGTCCTTTCACCGATGAGATCGCCCAGTCCCATTAGCTTGAACGAATGGGAGAAAATATCCCCGTCTGAACCTGCGAACTCATTTGTCACTGCAACCATTCCGCCGCTGATTGCATATGAGGGATAAGGCAGGTACTTTCCCCTTCTCGGTATGTCGAAGCCAATCAGTTTCCTGGAAAGTTTCTCCAGCAGGAGGTGGGAGACGTGCCCGCCTCCGTTGAACCTCACGTCAACAATGAGTGCCGGTTTCTCCCATTCATATATGTACTGGCGGTGGAATTCTGCGAAGCCTTTCGCCATCATGTCCGGTACATGTATGTAACCTGCATCCTTGAACCTCGATCTCACAAAAGATCTGTTGCCTTCCACCCAGTCCCTGTATATGATGTTTAGTTCGCTCTTTTGCGTCTTCACGAAGAATGACTTGGACTTCCCAGACCTGCCAATCTCGATCTCAACAAGGGAATCGGCAAGGTTTTCCAGTGCTTTGCCTGGTGGCGTTCCATCACCGACCCTGACATGATTCACGGAGATCAGTTCATCACCCTTCATGATATCAATTCCAGGCGCCAGCAGCGGTGATCTCTCGTCCAGGTTTGACGGGTCACCGCAGAATATCTTCGTAAAGAAGTATCTTCCTTTCCTGTATTCAACCGAGGATCCAATCTTTCCTATCCTGTGATATGAGGATCTGTAAATCTCGCCTCCCCTCTCGTAGCTGTGCGAAGTGCCGGTTTCGCCCTGCATCTCCTTCAATACATCGGAGAGTTCGAACCTGGAGTTTACTTCGTCCACGAAACCCTGGTATTTCGTCCTGACGGAATCCCAGAACTTGTTAATCTTCTCCTCCTTCCAGTATTTCTCCTTCATTGTCCTCCAGGTTTCGAAAAACATCTGCTTCCACTCTTCCCTGGGGTTGATCTCGCACCTGATTCTCCCTAGATCTATTTTCGTGACGTCGTCTTCATGCGTTTTATTCCTGGAAGCATCCGACTTTGCAAGCGGTTCAACTTCATGCACGCTGAACTTCTCCTTCTTCCTGATTAGTACCTTGTTGCTGTTGCTGGAAACACTGAATCCAGATATGTCACCTATGACGGTTTTTGCCTTGCCTGTAGTCATGTCAAAGAAAAGAAGTTCTCCATCCGATCTCTTCCCGCCCATATTCTTGATAACCCCCTCGACAGGGAAACGAAGCAGCAAAGCGGCATCATTTATCGCCGCTATGTTGTGGAACTCGGCGGATTCAACAGGCAGGGGCACTGTCCTGTTCATTATGCCTTCAAGGGAAATTTCCTGGAGAACGGCAGCATCTCTTTTCGACCTGCTGCTTCCTATCCTGTTCCATAACGGGGAAGCCTCAGCAGCATCCAGGGTAACGACAAAAGGCTTCGACGCCTTCGGGAATCCTAGATCGAAGACAACTTTATCATATATGGGGTCAAGTGCCCTCTCAGAAAGGTAGAAGAGATACCTGCCGGAGGGATCAAACGATGGGGAGAAATCAACTGCCGCACTCGATGTAACGGGAGTCTTTCTACTCGTTTTAAGGTCTATAATGACGATCGAGGAAAGCGGCCCCCCTTCTGCCTCCCCTTCAGGGTATGAAACGGCAATCCACTTTTCGGTCGGGTGCCATGAAATCTCTTCCACAATACCCATGTTGTTGGTATCCAGGAGCTTTGATTTTCCCTTCTGGAGATCGAGAAGGTAGAGCTCGAACCGGTTCGTGGAGGCGATAGCAAAATTTCCAGACGGGCTCGATGAGACTTTCTCGATTATTCCAGCATCCTTGAGGATCGTTTTCCTATCCTTCCCGACCAGGTAAACGCAATCGCTTCCAGATTCATCGTTTACGACGAGAATGTTTCCTGTGCTGCCTGCAAACGTGAGCTGCCTGGATCTTCCTCCCGCTATGTGGTTTATGTTGCTTACAGGTCCGCTCGTGCCTTTCAGCACAAACGGCTTTCCCCTAACTATGAAACCGGTTGTATTCCCGTCATGTGAAATCGAAAATTCCTCGAGGAATGATGAAGGTTCTACGAACCTCCTTTCGGCAAACATTCCTGTTACTGGCAGGGAAATCTTCAATTCTGCGCTGGTATTCCTGGCTGGGTCAAAGATGAACAGCTTGCCGCCCTTATGGAAGACGGCGACATTTCCATCACTTCTCAGGTTCCTCGCAAAAAAGTCCTTGAACCTGGTATGCTGCTTGAGATCCTTTCCACTCATGTTTACGGAATATATGTTTCCGGTGCCGTCCAGATCGGTGATGAAATAAAGCCTGTTTTTCATGAATACGGGCGAGTCAATTCCCGACTCCAACTGCAGGAAAAGGTCATACTTTCCCTTGTTTCCTCTGTCAAAATAGACCTTCCCGCGTAGCCCGCCCCTGTATCTTTTCCAGTATGTGAGATCCTGCAAACCTCGCACGAGGAAAGTCCCTTCCCTGGCAGGTATCATGGAGGACGTCGGCCCAAGTTTCAGCTGCTCATATGCTAGCGTGTTAACGTCAATCCTGTATGGAAGAGTTTCTCTCATGAAGGGTGATCCCTCGTCGGAAACGGCAAGTAATGTTGAATCGGACTCCCAGCAAACAACGTTTGTGCCTGATGTGCCGAAATAAGTCACGCGCTTAAGATCACCAGATTTGAGCGAGATTACATAAATTTCGGATATCACGGCATCCGTCCCCTTTGTGGACCTGAATGCAACCTTAGTGCCGTCGGGTGATATCCTCGGGCATGTTATTGTACCCAGATTCGACAGGAGCAGCCGGGGGTTCTTCCCGTCGATATCACATGACCAGAGATTGTCTTCAGAAGTAAATACAAGCTTATCGTTCATAACATCAGGGTGCAGCAAGTATGCCATACAGGGTTAATTTCTTTAATTATATTAAAGAATAGCGCATCTAACGCACGATCTTGGCTCATATACCATGTTCTGTCTTTTTGATACTAGAAAAAGGAATGCCGGAATTTTTAGGAAAGAGAATATTCTTCTAATTCCGTGCGATTGCGTGGATCAAATTCATACATGCTCAACAAAACACTCATAACTGTAAGGTCTTTCGTTGTCTCTGCCGGAGCAACAGCCGCCAGCTCATTCGTGGGCGTATATGGCGTCTACCTGGGGGCATCTGCAGTCTTGATGGGCTGGCTGCAGTCATCTTCGAATGCGCTATCCAACGGCGGGCAGCTGCTCTGGGGCAAACTCAGCGATTCCATGGGGAGAAGGCGTCCATTCTTACTTGGAGGTAGCATTGCCCTGGCCCTGCTCTGGTATTTCATGGGTGTGGTGCGCACACCGGTTGAGCTTATAATTGTGTACGCCGCAATCTCCCTGTTTGCATCGCTTATCACCGTGAACTGGTTTTCCCTAATTGCTGATCAGACGGACTCTACAACTCGAGGAAGGTTCCTTGCAGTGATCAACATACTCAGCTCGATTGGAACAATAATCTCCCTTTTCGTCATGACGTTCCTGTTTACCGGGGCTGTCACGAACGACATACGCATACCTTTCTTCGCAGCAGCGGGTTCTTATGTAATCTCCGGTGTGCTGATGAGTTCCCTTAACGAAAAGAAGAGGGAGAGACTGGCTCCCACCCATTTGAGGGAAACGATCAGGAATCTGAAGACTCATCCGCTATTCTACAGGTATTTCATTGCAACCAACATACAGGGAATATTCTGGTCCATGGCATGGCCCATGTTTCCGATCACGATAGTAAGCATCATGCATTTCACGTTGACTGACGTTGCGTTCCTGACAATAGCTTCCCTTGGAACAACCATCATGATACAATATCTCCTCGGCCGAGTCACCGACAAGGTCAACAGACCACCGCTTATCTTTGCGAACCGTGTTCTCCTAAGCGCAATCCCTCTTCTATACGCATTCTTTTCCACTTTCAATGAGTTCATCATACTTGAGGTGTACAGCGGCATACTTGGCTCAATACAGAACGTAGTCATGAATTCATACCTGCTGGATGTGATACCGCAGGAGAGAAAGGCGGAATACCTCTCTATCATTAACGGCTTCAATGGCGTGATATACCTGACTGGTGCACTGATAGGAGGATACCTCCTCGAGACCATGATAGCCCATTTTCCCCTCTATCTTGCTCTTGTATACTCATACAGCATAGTTTTTGCCGGAAGGTTCGCATCCTCCTTCATGTTTGTGCATCTGAAAGAGCCTGAGCAGAAGGGGCGCTCACCGTTGTCCCTATACTCCCTTCTTTACAGGCCGAAACAACCCGGGAACCCCTCAGGCGGGACTCTAAGGTTCCGATGATATTGATATGATGGCAATTCATGCTTGCTGGCAGGAAGAGATAATTCATGCACTGCGTAATGTTTATTAAATGTCATGTTTTCCGATAAAGTGAAGCTCAGGTTCCATATCAACGTCTACCTGCTCGCATTTTCGGCCTTCTTCGCGGACATGGGTTACCAGATCGTCGTAGGGGGATTATCCGTCTTTATCGTGCTTGTGCTTCATGCTCCAATCTGGGTATTCGCCGTAATAGAAGCTGTCAGTTATGGAATCGGTGCCCTCTTTGCTTATGCGGGAGGCATTCTTGCGGACAGGTACGGCGCAAAGAGGATATCGGTTATCGGGAATTCCCTGATACCGGTGCTCTCATTCACCGGCCTTTTCAGGAACTACGCCCTTGCCGGGTCAGCGTACGTGACTGGATGGTGGTCAAGGAACTTCCGGTCACCGCCAAGAAGGGTCCTCCTCGTTGAATCCACGTCACAGGAAAACAGGAGCAGGGCATTCGGCCTGCTTCATGGCCTCGACGTAGGAGGAGGAGTCATAGCTTCGATACTCCTGATCTCATTATACCTGCTGGGTCTGCCCTTTTCAACAATCTTCCTTGTATCGATAGCTCCTCTGATAGTTTCCACGCTTCTTATTGTGGCGACCAGGCCTACCGTGAGGGAAAAGGACGAGCCTCAGCATGAGACGCCCACAGAGACACGAACCATGACCGGCATAATGATCGCAACAGCCCTATTCGGATTCAGCTATTACAGCATCGGATTCCCGATACTTACGGCCGCAACAACAAGTTCGATAGCATACGGCCTGCTCGTCTATCCTGTATTCATGAGCGTGTCTGCGGCAGGCGGCTTCATTTACAGCAGGATCCATACTAAGAGGGAGATAAGGCAGCTTGGCCTCTTCGGGTACGCCCTTGCCGGGCTCGGTGCACTTGGCATCCTGCTTGTTCTTGCATACCATGCCGATATGGCTTTCTATTACGTATCGGTTGCAATCCTCGGACTGGGGACCGCATCGGTGGAGACGTATGAGCCTTCGATAATATCAAGGATAGCGAGGGGCTCTTCCGCCGGCAGGGGAATGGGGATGCTCTCAGTCTTCAGGAGCATTGGCATGTTCTCCGGCAATCTTGTATTTGGGCTCCTGTATTTCTTCATATCGAGCGAATATTCGTACGGATATGCCGCAGCGGTGGCATTTGCCGGAGCGGCAATCGTCCTTGTAGCAGGAAGATCATACGGGCGCAAAACTCCCTAGGCATACCTGATTATATTGTAGAACGTGTCCCTCTGAACCGGTATCTTTCCCGCGGAAAGGATTATCTGGTCAAGCTCGCTTGTAAACGTCTTTTCCTTCCGGTCGGTTGCACCGAATATCTTCTCGCTGAATGCCGTTCCGACAAGATCGTTGCCTCCGCCCCTCAGTGCAAGCTGTGCGGTAAGCTTCCCAAGCGCAACCCAGTAAACGCTTACATTCCTTATGGCAGCTCCGGCGATTATCCTCGCCAGGGATATGACGTCAAGATCCTTCCTGCCCGATGCCTCATTCTTGACCTTGCCTGATTTCTGGAGTGGCGTGTTCTCAAGGCTGAACTTGAGCGGTATGATCGATATGAATCCGGGCTGCTCAAGCTGGTTATCCCTCAACCTGACAAAATGATCTATGATGTGGTCGTAATTCTCCACATGTCCATATGTTATGGTTGAATTTCCCCTCATTCCCAGCTTATGTATGATCTTGGCATCCTCAAGCCACTTCTCCCCAGATATCTTTTCCTTCGTGGTTATCTGTGCACGAACAGAGGCATCGAATATCTCAGCCCCTCCTCCGGTATGCGCATCAACGCCAGCATCCATGAGTCGGTTCACCACCTCGGTTAGAGAGTTTCCTGTCGTGCGTGCGATGAAATCTATTTCTGGAATGGTGAGCGCCTTGAGCGTGGCTTCCGGTATCTCCTGCTTTATCGCCCTGAATATGGTCTCATAATATTCCATGGGAAGGTAAGGATTGAAGCCGCCGACGACGTGTATCTCGGTTGCATGATACTCCCTTGCCTTCCTTGCCTCCTTCCTCACGTCCTCCTCAGAAAGCTCATAGCCCTTGTCCGTTCGGCCCTTCAGTTTTGCCGGCACATAGAAGGCGCATATCGGGCAAGAAGCCGCGCAATAGTTTGAGTAGTTTATGTTATACGATACCGCATATCCGACTGTGTTACCAGCCTGCAGGGATGCAAGGGAATCAGCTAGCATCAGCCTGTCATGAAAGGAAAGATCCTGCATTATTTCTGCAGCATCCTTCCGTGAAATTTTGTTGTTACCGGCTATCTGGTCCTGCCAGTAGCCGACGTCATACATCATTCCTTCTTCCATGGCAAGTAATTGGAAACCGAGTTATAACTATTTGTCAATGATAACATGCAGGATTTGGTAATTAACCTGTACGCTCCGTTCTTCATGATTATGTTCCGAAGCAATATCGCATGCCAGGAATAGCGAGATCTAAAAAGATTATTAACGAATCAGCAATGTTGAAGGGTGCTATCTGCGCAGACGACAAGATCAGAAATAGAGGACAAGATCAGGAACGGCGAAACGCTTTCACCAGAAGATGTGACTTACCTGTATGATGTAGCGGACATAAACTGGCTCGGAGGGCTTTCAAGGGAGATTGCCGACGGTATATCCGGGAATCGTGTCTCGTTTGTTTCGAACCTCATCCTAAACTATACGAACATCTGCAATGTGAGATGCAAGTTCTGCGCTTTCTACCGTACGGGGAGCGAAAGCGACGCCTACACTATGACAGAGGATCAGGTCGTGCAGGAGATAGCCAGGTTTTACGATTCATTCGACATCCGGCAGCTCCTAATCCAGGGCGGGGTGAATCCATCCCTGCCTCCGGAATATTACTTTTCCCTCTTTGCCCGCATAAGGAGGGAGTTTCCGAAGATCGGTATACATGGCCTCTCAACATCAGAAATATCGTTCATAGCAAAGAAGGCGAAGCTGAGCGTGAAAGATCTCCTGATAGAGCTCAGGAAGAGCGGACTTGAGACCATTCCCGGTGCAGGCGCCGAGATCTTTGATTCCGATGTCCGGAAGAAGCTCGGGCGCCCCATCAACTCCGGCAAGGAATGGCTCTCAATAATGGAAGAGGCGCACAAGCTGGGCATCAGGACATCGTCGACCATGATGTTCGGTCATGTGGAGTCAAGCAAAGACAAGGCTGATCACCTTCTTTCCATTCTCGAACTGCAGAAGAAATATCACGGATTCCTATCCTTCACGCCATGGAACTTTGAGCCTGGCAACACGCAGCTCGAACGGGAAGGGCTCGTACTGGAGAGGACCGGAGGGCTTGATGTCGTCAGGAATATTGCGATCGCAAGGCTTGTCTTCGGGTCTGATCTTCCTGTTATCCAGTCGTCATGGCTGACCAACGGGATAAGCATGGGCCAGCTTGCAATCATGTACGGCGCCAACGACTGGGGTGGAACTATATACGATGAGAAGGTTATTCCCGCAACTGGCAAGCAGGTGGGGAACCTCAGGAAAGAGATAATCATCAGTTCGGTTCAGCAGCTTGGCATGGTGCCGGTGGAGAGGGACAACCTGTACCGGACTGTCAAGATATATGACTGATGACCGTACGGCGGGTATTCTCTGCTACCTTACCCATGGGAAGGGCATTCAGGGGATCTTCAAGGAGTCTGCGGAAGATTTTATTGTTGAGGAGATCACCTCCGGCCTGTCGGAGGATCCGAACGGTAAATACCTGATACTGCAGGTGCGGCTCAGGAACTGGGAAACAAACAAGTTCCTGATCTACCTTAGCAGGATTTTCGGCGTGAGCAGGAAGAGGATCTCATATGCAGGCACAAAGGATCGCGTCGGCGTGACGACGCAATATTTCTGCATCAACACGCCTGACAATGCTCATGAAATAAGGCTCGAGGATGTTACGATAACCAGGAAGTTCAGGTCCAACCAAATGCTCCGCCTTGGCGATCTCGAGGGAAACAGGTTCACCGTCAACCTTCACACCGGGTCCGATGATGGGATCAACGAGCTGAACATGGAAATGGAAACACTGGGAGGATTCCCAAATTTTTTTGCATACCAGCGGTTCGGTTCACGCAGGCCGATCACCCATATCGTCGGGAAATACATCCTGAAGAGGGATTTCCGATCAGCCGTTATGGAGTACCTGTGCGATCCTTCACTCGACAAGGAGGATTTCAGGAAAAACGTTTACGCTACCCAGGATTTCAGGACTGCGCTGAGGGAATTTCCGCAGAACCTGATGTATGAAAGGGCAATCCTCCAGCACATGGTAGAAACTGGTGGCTTCGAAACGGCATTTGGAGTGCTCCCGAAGAACCTGCAGATCATGTTTGTGCATGCATACCAGTCATATCTCTTCAACCTGGCCCTTTCAGGGAGGATAATATCCGATGGAACGCTGTCCTCAGTGCATGAAGGCGATATATTCACAGAGGTGGATGGTCTCTTCAACTCCAGGGGGGAACCCAGGGAAGTGAATTCCGTCAACCGTGCAATGATAGAGAAATCTGTGCATGAAGATCGGCTCAGGATAATGATACCGCTTCCCGGCTATGATACGAATGCGAAAGCGATCGAGAGGGATGAGATCATGCATGATGAGCTGGAGAAGGAGGGGATAAGCATCCAGGACTTCAGGATAACCTCCCACCCGGAACTCAGTTCCTCAGGCACATACAGGGTAATAGCCTCGAGACCGGTCGCTCTGCTCGTGAAAAACGGAATACTTGATTTCAAGCTGGGCAGGGGGATGTATGCGACCTCCTACCTGAGGGAAATAATGAAGGAGAATATGGATCGCAGGTGATCCTTAGGGTCTAGATTAGACCGACTTTCTGGAGTTCCTTCTTGACCTTTATGACTGCCTGCTCTATTTCGCTCTCTTCCTTTGCGCCGGTACACACAACTTTCCCGGAACCGAAGAGGAGGAGGACAACCTTTGGCTCCTCTACCCTGTATACAAGACCGGGGAACTGCTCAGGTTCATACTCGACATTTTCAAGTCCAAGCGACATCGCTATATCAGTAAGGTTAAGATCATGTTCCAGGTCGTAGACGGCAACAATGTTCTGGACAACGATATCAGGATTGTCGTAGACCTTTATTCCTGCTTTCTTAAGCTTCTTGATGATTGTATCGATCGTGAGCTTGACATTCTCAATATTCTTCGCTCCCGTGCAGTTGACCTTGCCGCTCCTGAAAATCAGGACTGCTGTCTTTGGTTCGTGGAGCCTGTAAATAAGCCCCGGGAACTGCTCAGGCTCATATTCGGATCCATCCAGGGCGAGGGCTATCCTGCTGAGGTCGAGACGCTCGGCCAGGGACGTTGACGCTACAATATTCTCAATGGTAATCTTTTCTTTCTCACTCATGAAATATCACTTATGCCCTCGCATATTTATATAGTATATAAAACATAACTTTGACCGGTTCAAAAAACCCGTATCTCTTTACACCTATGCTAAAAATAATATCTTGCCATGAGTTCAATCTTAAGATTCTATTCTAACTATTGTATGCAACGTCATTGCCGACTAGTCGCTGACATTCACTGATTATCCTTAAGGCTGTGAAGAAAAACTTCTATCGAATTCTTCTGCGAGTCGAACCGTGAGCGCAGGAGGGCATCTTCCGGCGACACCCATTCATGCTTCACATGCTCCGGGTACACATTATGTTCGAGATCCACTACAGGATCTCCTGTAACCTCGACGGCAAAAACGGTTTCCTTGAACCTCTTTCCGTTCTTCTCATACTCGAAGCTGTATATTGGATCGGAGATGCCACCAAGATTGCTGGATGTAATGCCAGTTTCCTCCGCAAGCTCCCTGAGAGCTGCGGTCTTAAGATCCTCAGAGCCCTCGACCTTACCGGTGACACACTGCCAGAAACCTCCCCTCCTGGGGATTGTCTTGAGCATGAGTATTTCCAACCCTGGGCGCTTCCTGTAAGGTATTACCTGCACCTTCCTGATAGGATCAGCCATGCAGTCAGTCACCGGAATATTTCATGATAAGTATACGCCTTCTCCTGGCCGAAGCAGAACCTTATCATCTGGTGTCTTCCCTTGAGTTCCCTGACATCCGATCTCACTGCTGAGGGGTCCCTCTTCCTGATCAGCAGGTCTGCCATCAGCTTCGCTATCTCCTTCATCTCTGATTTCTCGAAGCCGATCCTCGTCACTTCCTGAGTTCCGATCCGCAAGCCGCTGGGATCCTGCGAATTCTTGCTTGAGTCCCACGGGAGCAGGTTCTTGTTCAGGACTATGTCCACATCCTCAAGCATCTCGGAAGACAGCTTCCCTCCTCCCTGTCTCCTTACATCAACCACAAGCGTGTGCGATTCCGTGAAGCCTTTCTTTTCGCCGAGAACATTGAATCCCTCCTCATTCAGTGCAACTGCAAGCGCCTTTGCGTTTTCCACGATCTTCCTGGCATACTCATTGCCGAATTCAAGTTCTTCCGCAAGCGTCACGGCAAGGGCCGCCATTGCGTTCAGGTGGTGGTTGCTCAGGGATCCAGGGAATACGCCACGCTGTACCGACTTCCATGTCTCCTCCGATGTCTTGCCAAGGATTATTCCATGCTGCGGGCCGGGGAATGTCTTATGCGTGCTGGCAGTAATTATGTCTGCCCCTTCCCTCAGCGGGTCCTGGAAGACGCCACCCGCAATAAGACCAAGTACATGGGCGCCATCATACCAAAGCTTCGCGCCGACTTCATGGACTGCATCCATGATATCTCGAATCGGTGTCGGAAAGAGGTAGACGGACTGCCCGATCAGGCAGACCTTCGGCTTCTTTTCCTTTATCAGCTTTATCGTGCCGTCGACATCTATATTCATTTCGTCATTGTCAAAAGGATAGTCAGATGAATCCAGGCCTCTGAGCCCCACCGCTCCGAATTTTGCGGCGCTAATATGCCCTCCGCCTGACAACGGAGGAACGGTTATCCTGTCTCCTGGCTTGGTGAGCCCATAAATCGCGGCAATGTTTGCATTGGTGCCCGATATCGGCCTGGGATCTGCCTGGTCGCTCCTGAAGAGCTGCTTAGCATATGCTATCGCGAGATCTTCTATTTCATCCACGAATTTATTTCCCTGGTAATAACGATGGTGCGGGAGCCCCTCCGCATATCTGGATCCTAGATCAGTCAGCAGCATTTCGAGTGCAAGCGGACTCATAACGTTCTCGGATGCGATTAAAGGTATGCTTTCCTTGAAAAATTCATTGTGTTTCTTTGCCAGTTCCCTTATTTTCAGAGCCTTCTCAAAATTATCGCTCATGTTAAGACTAATCTTTCAGCCGTATATCTATGTATTCTCATGTGCCACCGAATGCTCATTGTAGGTATCTTTACATCAGTAACATTGAACGACACTCTTTATTGGTACGTGGAATTAGGCGCCTTTATAACCTTTTGAGCTAGTAAGCTCCTATCTTCAGAAAGGAGGAGATTTCAGCCTATTTCAATTTTACAGCAGATTAAGCACACTACATATCCTGCAGATTCTTTTGTATTTTATAATGAACAAGAGTAGATTATAAATATTGTAATGAAGTATCTAGAATGTGATCCAGAGGCATAAAATGCTGGTAATGTTCGCTGTAATTGCTGCGATCATTATAGCTGCCCCCATCTCCTTCTATGAATTTTCATCTCATTCCTCTGGCATTAGCGTAAAGTCATCCAATACCGTCACAAATCTGACATTTGCAGTCAATTTCACAAAGTATACCGAAACGTCA
>JAKATM010000010.1 GCA_021818765.1 Thermoplasmata archaeon
CAATCACTTTCTCTATGTCCATGCCCTTCCTGATCATTTCCATTGCGACCTCCACCTCAATCCTTTCGAGATTTTTGGAATGCTCAAACACAGATTTGATCAGGTCGTCCGCCTCCATCTGGGCGAGCTTTGCCATGAATTGATCCACTTCCCCCTTCAGGATCTCTTCTACATGAGGAATAAGAGCCATCTTCTTTACGGAGTTGGCACGCATAATTGGCTCAATGTCCGAAAGTGAGATGACTCTGCAACCCCTTAAGTCCTTCGAAACGTTCGGAGGCATGCCCAGATCCACAAATATCTTCCCCTTGGCATTTGCAGCTTCCGCGAATATTGGTGTTTTTGAACTGGTCGCAGCGATTATGATGTCATTATTGCCCGTGATCTCTTCGGTATCAATTTTGTTATGCCCCTCTATTTCATAGGACCTAGATATTCGGTCAAGCGAATCCTGGCTCCTGGCATAGACCCTCAAGACAGCCGGTTTTGCAATCAATGCATATTTGACCATATCGGTCGCTAGCTTTCCGCTTCCCACTATGGCAATGTTTTTACCTTCAGCCTTCAGATCAGAAGAGAGGAGCTGGCCAACATGTGCGGGTACTGATGTTTTTCCCTTCGATATTGGAACCTTCTCCCTGACGAGCTTTCCGACGCTTATGGCCTTCTGGAAAATGAGTGAGAGTATCTTTGAGCATCTGTCATTGGCAAGTGCATCATCAAAGGCAATCTTCACCTGGTGCAGTATCTCCTGTTCGCCGACGGATACAGACTCAATACCTGATGAGACCCTGAAGAGGTGCATCAGTGCCTTTTCCCCGGAAAATGTGTGATAAGGTTTCAGGTCCCTGAATTCTGGAATCGGATCTGAGGAGTATATTTCCACACGGTGACATGTGGAGAGGATGACCCAGTCAGCTACCTTGCCGTGCAGCAGGCGATCAAAAAATGCTGCATCCTTCGTACTAACCGCTTCAAGAAGGTCGGGTTCGCTATTTACATCCCAACCTACCATGTGAAGAGAATTCATGAATTTGCAAGCCTCACGTATCTGTCTGGTCATTTCAAATGAATATTTAACGATCTCCCAGCATTTGCTCTTTACCTGGATGGTATGGGCTGGGATCCTTATTGCCACATGATTTCATGCCGCAAAATGTTTAACCACGTTTACCAATCACTCCGGAAAGATAGAATTCGATGCATGATTGTGAAGAAAAATGAAATTCCGGTTCAAGATAAATCCTGTCGAGCTTTCTGATTCTGGCCAGTCCGCGGCTGTTATGTTAATCACTGATATGCGGTCGCTTGCACTTATCAGACGAAAAAAAAGGATAGATGATCCTTGGTCTGGCCAAATCGCACTACCCGGAGGACTCAGGAAGCCTGGGGAGGCCATTGAGCAGACAGCAGTGAGGGAAACGATGGAGGAAGTCGGGTTCTTGGCATCTCCAGGGGATTATCTGGGAAGCTATCGAACACATGTGAAGGGCATTTTGGTTGCCGCTTTTTTCTCAGTGGTTAAAGAACAGCCAGAATTCATGGCAGGAGACGAGGTGGATCGAGTGGACTGGGTCGATCTCGAGTCTTTTTCCCCGACGATCACGGATGCGGGGTTTCCCGGCTATGCATATTATGGAGGAATTGTCTGGGGGCTAACATTCAGGATTCTTGGGGACTGTCTCGAAGAGATTCATTAATGTCTTTGCCATATACCATCATGATTTCCAGGGAAGAAGGAGACCTCATATTTGTGAAGCTGCAGCGTGATGATAGCGTAATGCAATCCCTAGAGAAAGTATGCGATCAATATTCAATCAAGAACGGCCTTGTTGTCTGGGGTATAGGCATGTTCAGGACCGCCGATTTTGGCTATTTTGACGGAAAACAATATCAGCATAAGATAATTGAAACACCAGGCGAGGTTGTATCGTTTCATGGAAGCATAGCTTCAAGCGACCCGCGGTTCCACATTCATGCATCAATAGCCCTGAAGGATCATGGCGTAGTGGGAGGGCATCTCTTCAATGCGGTTGTTTCGCCGCTGATGGAGATCCAGGTAACAAGACTCCGCGGGATCCATCTTACCAGGAAACTAAATGAGGTTAGCGGACTGAAGGAGATAGAAATTTCATAGATCAGCCGATCCATGACTTCATGTAAGTCTTATCCTCAATGCTTAAGCCGGTTTTTGTAAGCAAGAGCGGATCATAGGCTTCAATCATTACAGCCACCTCATCCGTGGACTTGGCTCCTATCGCAGACTCTATAGCACCCGGCTGCGGTCCATGGATGATACCTCTCACATGAAGGGTTATTGAACCTTGTTCTATTCCCTTCCGGCTCATGAAACTGCCCGAAGAATAGAATAGAAACTCATCTGTGTCAATGTTGTTATGGTAATATGAGATTGGAATCGATCTCGGGTGGAAATCGAACAACCTAGGAAGGAATGTTCCGACCATAAAACTCCTGCCAGAGAAAGTTTCGTGCACAGGGGGCGGCTGGTGCAGTTTCCCAACGATAGGAGCCATGTCTGATATATTGATTGAATATGGAAACAGGTAGCCGTCCCATCCTTCAAGATCGTAGATTTCCCTGTCGCGTGACTCTATCAGGTACCTGTCGTCATAATCAATCATTACTTCCGGCTTTTCAGGGATAAATGGTTTTGAGTCAAGCAGCGGATGGACGATGTCCCTGGTGTAGAAGGGTGTTCCCTCACGAAGCTGGCCATACCCGTTCCTATATCTAACGGGCAGGTCAATCCGGTCCTTGCTTTCCATGAACAGTATGTCCAGATCATCGCTGCCATCCATTGTCCAGGTTGTCCCTTTTGGCACGTACAGGTAGTCACCTGCGCTAAGATGCATGGTCCCGAATATGGATGAAAATGTCGCCTTTCCCCTGTGGAGGAAGAAAAGCTGTTCACAGATTGCGTGTCTGAAATAGCCCTTCATCCTGACGGATGGCCTTATCATGCCGATCCGGATCCTGTCATTGTAAAACAGGTATCGTCTGCCTGATACCATGTCACCTGTCCTTCCAAGTTCAGATGTCTTAAGATGCCTGTGTATCATCTTATTCTCGCCGGATGGATCGAACTCCTTCTTCGCAACTTCCCGGATATCCAGCACCCTTGTTGGCTCGTTTCTGTGATATAGGAGAGAATAGAGCCCCTCGAAGCTTTCCTCACCGAAAAGTTCCTCTCTCAACAGGTTCTTCCTGTCGTCATAAGTGTGCCTGTACCTTGGTATCTTTCCCTGTTTTACGTAATAAACCATTTCATACCACCTTGTTTGTAAGCATGCCTATTCTGCTGCTCTTAATCGTTACCTCGTCTCCCCGTTTTAGCCAGGGAATTCCTTGATTGCTCATTTCGAGTATGCATCCGTTTCCGAATGTTCCCGTCATAAGTATGTCACCGCTTCTCAGGGTTACCTCATCGGATGCCCTTTCTATAATCTGTCCGAGGTCAAAATGGATTGATTTCATGTTGCTGGATCCATATGTCTTGCCGTTAACCATACCAGAAAGATCGATATCGTACTTTCCCCTCGAGATCTTGTAACGTGAAAGATCACCCGCGGTCAGCATGTACGGACCGAGTGATGTTGCAAAATCTTTTCCCTTTGCGGGACCAAGCCCAACCCGTGTTTCTGCACGCTGGACATCCCTGGCGCTCCAGTCATTGGCAATCGTTACACCTGCTATATATTCCTCATAGGAGTCGGCAGGTATGTTCTTTCCCTCCCTGCCAATTATAAATGCAAGTTCCATTTCGTAATCCAGCTGTTCGGTGTAATGCGGATAATGCATCTCGTCCATGTTTCCTATCACGCTGTCGTGATTGGAGAAGTAAAACACGGGGAAATTATACCACTCTGGGGGCACGTTCTCGCCCCGTGTCTTCCTCGCATTTCTAACATGCTCCTCGAAGGCGAAGAAATCGCGGATTGACCTGACTTCCGGTACAGGCGGAAGAAGTCTTCCAGCGCCTGAACGGATTAGCGCATGATCTCCGGGATCAGCAAGATCTCCCTCATGGACCCGTATAATGGAGTAAAAATTCCTCTGAAGATCTGATTCCTTGACTTTAAGGATTGATGCAACCGAATAAATGGATCCTTCTTTATGAACGATGCATTTCCTGCCATTCCCCGAACGGATGAAACCAACTAGCGGCAAAAATGCACTCCTTTAGAGGTTACCTCTCTTTGCCTGTTCTCTTTCAATAGATTGAAACAGTGATTTGAAGTTACCTTTTCCAAATGATATAGCTCCTCTCCGCTGGATGATTTCATAAAAGACTGTAGGTCTGTCCCCAATGGGCTTGCTGAATATCTGCAAAAGATAACCGTATTCATCCCGGTCTACCAGTATATCGAGTTCCTTCAGCTTGTCAATATCTTCGTGTATCTTCCCTACCCTTTCCTCGAGATCTTCGTAGTAAGCAGCGGGTGTCTTGAGAAATTCTATACCAGACTTCTTTAGCTTGCTGACCGTATCAATTATGTTGTCTGTCAGGAACGCAAAATGCTGTACCCCAGGAGATTTGTAGTAGTCAAGATATTCCTGTATCTGGGATTTCTTCAACCCCCAGGCAGGCTCGTTTATTGGGAATACTATCTTTCTGTTGTTGTATTCAACTACCTTCGATTGAAGAGAGGAGTATTCGGTGCTGATATCCTTGTCATCAAAGCTCATAAGCTGGTTGAATCCCAGACCTTTGATATAGTAGTTGACCCATTCATCCATCCTTTTCTCCTCCACGTTTCCAACGATATGATCTATTCTCTTGATCCCTTTGGATTTGGTATCATCCTGAACCTCCACGAATCCTGGAGGAAGATCACTTTCGTATTCACCAAGATCTACAAGTGAATGCACTGTTTCGCCGAACGTGGGTATTGAGCTGGTGAGGATTGACCCATTTTCAGACTTTATCTTCTGTACTTTTGCCGGCTTGATAATCTTCCTTTCCTCGATGCTCCTCACGGTCTCGTCCATGTCCTGCACCGTGAAAGATATATCTTTTACGCCGTCACCATGAAGGTGAACATGCTTACCAACAAAATCGTCAGGGTCAAGAAAACTTGTGAATATGAATCTGGCATCGCCCTGTTCAAGGAGATATGATACCCTGTCGCGAACACCTGTTTCCGGGCCCGCATAGCCAAGTAGCCTGAAACCCATGGCCTTCTGGTGCATGAATGCCCATTGTTTTGCTGAGCCCACGTAGAATTCCACCGATCCGACTTTTTCGAGAATAGGTCTTTCGGACATAGTTTTAAATGACTTTTATTTAGATAACACTTTCCCTTTCTCAAATGCCTTGGTTCTTCATGCTTCGGGATGAAATAGATTAAAAAATAGCAAGCAATATCGACGAATGGCAAAAGATCCGGATCCAATATACATGCAGGTTCTGTCTTTCAGGTTCAAGCACAGTGCTTATATGCTGTCCAGGGAGAATAGAGCGGACCTGATTATGCAGATCAATTCTACAATTTCAGCTTTCAGAAAGAACTCTGTATCCCTCAAGCTGTACAGATCCATAAGGTATGACGCAGACTACATAATCTGGTTTAGCACACATTATCCCGACAATATAGCGGATTTTCACTCCACGCTGAGAGAGAAGAGCAAGGGATTTCTCTCCTTCGTTTCAGGTTTCCTTTCCATATACAGCGAGTCTCCGTATCTAAAAAAGGGCATCTCGCTGGAAGATACCCTGAATGAGAAGCCTGGTAAGTATCTGGTCGCATATCCTATGTCTAAATCGAACGACTGGTACCAGATACCGTATGAAGAGAGGAAGAGCATAATGGCCGAGCATATAGGGACGGCACTTTCACACCCTGACAATAAGGGTATCAGATCATACACCACATACAGCTTTGGAATTTCGGATTCAGAGTTTGTCGTCATATATGAAGTTGAGGACCTGGCCGGATGGTCCAGGGTCACCAACAAGCTAAGGGAGGTCAAGGCGAGAAAATGGATTGCGTCAGAAACACCTATCCTTGTTGGCTCTTTCAGTGAACGTGTGGAATTAGGCAGCCCATCCTGAGGTAAATATGTCCGTCTTCATCATAAGATATTCAGAGATTGGCCTGAAAGGGCCAAGGAAGAGATCGGAGATGGAACGCAGGCTGGTTAAGAACATATCCTCAGCACTTTCAGAACCATCAGAAATGAGGATATGGCGCGAAAGGGGCAGGATATTCCTGGAGGTACCGGAAAATTTGAGAACGCTTGCTTCCGAGAATCTTGCTACAGTTTTTGGTATAAAGTCCTTCTCTGAATGCAAGGTCGTCACCTTTAACAGCATTGAGGAACTGATTAATATTTCGGTAGATCACTTTGCTCCATTCACAAAATCAAGAACTTTTGCTGTCCGCGCCACAAGAACGGGCCACCATGCGTTTACATCCATTGAAATAGAACGGAAACTTGGAGAAGCTCTATTTCCAGAATCCTCGGGCGTGAATCTAGAAGAACCTGAATACACCGCAAGGCTTGACATCAGGGAGAACAAAGCTTACCTTTACAATTCAGTATTGAAGGGGCCAGGAGGGTTCCCGCTTGGCACCCAGGGAAGGATGGTCTCGCTTGTCTCTGGTGGTATAGACTCTCCTGTGGCCGCTTGGATGATGATGAAGCGGGGGTCCATTCAGGACATTGTTTTCTGCTCTCTTGCGCACCCTATTGACACGCTTGAATTCTTGACCGTTTTGCAACCGCTTCTCAGCAAGTGGTCCCATGGCGCCGATATCACTATACATATATTCAATGGTAGCAGGCTTGTGGAAGCCATGGCACTTGGTCAAGGCTTTGTACACCCGAACGTTGGTTTCAAGAAGTTCCTATATGAACTTGCGGGTATGGTTAACTCGTCGATCAATGGGTATGGCATTGTAACAGGTGAATCACTTGGCCAAGTCTCTTCGCAAACGGCCGAGAACCTCTCGGCCCTCTCCATATCAGCGGGTATTCCAATTTTCAGGCCACTAATCGGGTTCGACAAGGATGAAATTGTTGACCTCTCAAAGAGAATTGGAACCTTCCCTGAAACCAGCCTTGGAGAATTCTGCTCCATTTTTTCAAGCAATCCCTCCCTTACTATAACGCAAGATGACCTGGAAAAGGATAAAATACCTGAAAAGGACATGCAGGCGATACTTGAAACTGAAATAATCATCAGGAAAAAGGACTTTGCCGACTACATTGAGAAGCTGAGAAAGGGCTTCAGACATACCGAACCAACCATAGAAGGTGCACTCTTGGTCGACCTGAGATCAGAGGACAAGTTCAGATCATGGCATCCGGCAGGTTCAATTCATGCCTCGCTCGGTGAAGTTTCTTCTCTGCCCGAGAAATACGGAAGAAACAGGACATATCTATTCTTCTGCAGCAAAGGGCTAATGAGTGCATACGCAGCGTCAAAACTGGGTTCAATGGGCATAAATGCAATGTTCACTGATGAATGGAAGTTAAAGAAGGTCATAGACGGGAATCCAATCAAATCTGAATGCCTTAGAAAGAATATATTAAAATAAAAAAAATAAAAGTGGTTTTTAGAGAATTACTGCTTTTTCTTTCTCATCCTGACCGCTACTGCAGATAGTGCTACAATCACTGCAAGGACTGCACCAAGAACAACAAGATCCAGGTTCTGGGAGAGTATACCAAGCGGGCTAGATGTTGCACTACCGGAATATATCTCTACAGTATGGTTGGAGAAGTGAGGCACATGCAGCACTACCAGTGTTCCTCCGGATACCTTTAGCGTTGCGAATGACGCGTCTATGCTGCTGGTTGCATTAATCACTCCATTCACAGAGCTAAGCGTGACCTGCTGACCGTCGAAAAGCAGGTGTATTGTAGATCCGTTTGCAATGACTGAGTTGGACACGAATATCAGAACGTTTGTTCCCATATGGTGTCCTGACTCAGCTGAAAGATTCAAAACGACTTTGCCGTTCGATACAGAGGTTACTACAGCCTTTACAGTTGTGTTGAAGGAAATTGTGATATTAACGCTTGCAGATGAAGTCCCTGAAATGGATATTTCCGCGGCGATCCTGCCGTTGTCGATTGCCTTCTGTATCTCCGAGCTAAAGGTAAAGTTCTTCCCCTGGAGGCCCGGTGGCGATACAAATGCGACCTGCGATATGCCGGTCGAATTGATGCTTATTGTGTTACCGGAGACATTCACCATAGCATTATGCAAGAGAAGATATGCCACTACGCCGTTTCCACGGATCAGGACAGCGTGATGTCCTGCTTCGATGTTGCCGTTAAGATCTAAAGATTCATTGTCCGTCTTGCTTAGATTCCAGCCTACTTGTGCACTCATGCTTATGTCTGTTCCGAGCGTCGTGACAATGGTCGCATTCAATCCTGTAGCCAGCATAAGATGTAATGTTCCGTTGTCAATTACAAATCCGCTTTCTAATGCAGGATTGTCATGGATCGCAATTATCGCTGTGCTGTTTCCATAAACAAGCAGGCTTCCCATTATGATCGGAGTATCCTTCGGCATTGCTGGAAACTGGGCCTGAGCAAACATTGTGCCATTCCCGGTAACGTAGGCTTTTTCGAAAATTGTCTTGTTCAAAGTATTCTCGGTGAATGACGATATCATTCCGCTTGATGCATTGAGGTTAAAGCTTGTGTATTTTCCTGTGACATTGCCGGTAGAGTTGTTATAAGAGAATCTGTTTTCCATCACGTATCTGTAGTGATTCACGGAGCTAACCAGTCCTCCAAAGGATATTATCCCTGTCAACAGGTATCCGTTAGAATGGAATGAAAGCGCATGACTATTCTGGGTGGACTGCCCGTTCGAGAAGACATAAAACTCGGATTCGTTGACAATGAACGAGTATACCGTGCTGTTCAGGCCGAAGTTGGCCCCGAAGGTCATTCCCATGTTCATCATTGTATCCTGCATCTGGGTCCCCAGGTCAAGTTTAACCTTTGAAATGTTGCCCATGGGGTTCAAGGTGTAGTTCTGGTATGAGCCCATCTTGTTCGAAAGCATGAGAAAGACATTTTCCTGTCCATTCTTCAATATGGTGGCATTATCCAGTTTCAGAGCATTCTGGTCTATTGAGATGCTCAACGATGCAGCAGCTGAAGAGGATGCATATACCTCTGAAGCCAATAGCAAGTTCCCATTTTCGCCTTGGTATGATAGGTTTGTCAGGGTGCTTGCAGTTACATTAGCCGAGAAAACGTAGTTTCCCGAACTTGCCGTGGATGTATCTGCATTATCCCCGAAAGCCGTCCCTCCTGCCGCGATTAGCAGGATGGGGATTATAGCCAAAGATAGAATTACTTTATAATTCATTACAATCCTATTCAATCGTATATATATCGATGTATTGGTACAATATTGCACCAATAATTATCCTTCGAAGTTGGTCTCGCTTATGAAGTTCTTCCTGAATTCTGCCGCATGTTTCTTTGCCTTTGCAACGGCTTCCTCCGGATCGCTGCATCTGATGAAATGGCCGTTCTGATGCCCAGCATTTTCGTAAAGGACATCGCCAAGGGCTAGCACAGTCCTGCCGGATGAAAGAGCAAAATACATCTCGCTCATGGTGCCGCTTGCACCGTCTATCGCAATAACTACCTCTCCGCCTCGGATTACGAGGAAATTCCTTGCGAACCCAATGCCAGTAGGTATCTTGACAGTAAGAAAGTCGTTACCCTGCTTCACCGTTTCACCTGGCAGGAGACCCACCGATATCCCTCCACCTTCCTTTACCCCTTTTGCAATTGCTTCCATGACCCCGGTAAGGCCACCGCATACGACAATGGCCTTTTCTCTCGCAAGCAGCTTTCCAGTCTCGTATGCCAAATCATAGTGCTTTTGATCGGGATGACTACCTCCGATAACAGAAACGTTGAACACTTTTCCCGAATCACCGTAAGTAATATAGATGCTTTCTGCCTTTTTGTCACAATTTATAGCAATTAAAGAATTATTAACGAATAATGCTTATACCTGAAGCATAAACCATGATTCAGAACAAGATTGACCAGTTTAAGCCATCCGAGGTACAGATGATGATTGATGAAAGTCCAGACACAATAGCAATCATTGACGTCAGGGAACCCTGGGAATATGCAAGCGACACCGGTCATGTTATCGGATCACGCCTGATTCCAATGAATGACATCCCTGAAAAACTCGAGGAACTCAGGAAAATGGCCGCCACCAGAAAATTAGGTATCATATGCAACAGTGGACAGAGAAGCTATTACACTGCTGCTTTCCTGAAGCAGAACGGCATCGACAATGTATTCAATATCTATGGTGGCATTATACAATGGATTCTTTCGGGACTAGAGGTAGAGTATGGATCAGGAACAGACGGCAAATAAATTAATACAGAATTATAAGCAGATAGCAACTAACAACCGACGAATTGCTGCCCTTGGTTACCTTTCCATTGCGATGCATGACCTCGATCCCGAGGTTGTGGTGCAGCGTTACAAGAGTGAGATACTCAGTTTCCTTGGTGACGACCGGAAGGCGACAGTGCTGGGTTTTGGAAAGGCGGCGGTGAAGATGTGCCGCGGCGTCTCCTCGATACTGGGTGACAGGATATCAAGAGGGGCAATAATTGTGCCCGAGGATGAAACGTCCTCCCCGGACATGTATAATGTTGAGATCCTTCAAGGAACCCATCCATATCCGACTGCTTTGAGTGAGGCTTCTTCAAGACGCCTGCTTGAAATCGCTGAGCGTTCTGAGGAGAGCCACATAATTTTCCTCGTGTCCGGAGGCGGATCTGCAATTTTCGAAATACCCGGGAAGTCTTTCAGCATAGCGCAGATCAGCGCTGTTAGCAAATGCATGATGAACAACGGGGCAGACATAAATGAACTGAACTGCGTCAGGTTTGCAATGTCAGATGTGAAGGGAGGGAAGCTTGCGGCAAAACTCAAAAATCGCAGGATACTGGCTCTCTATATATCTGATGTACCTTATGATGATCTTTCATACATAGCATCCGGGCCTCTTATCAAAGGATCAAATTCATGTAATCCTATGGAAGTTTTAGCGAAGATAGGATGCACAGGAATACTCGAAAGCGGGTTGAAGCTCGCTTATGAACCGCCTGCGCTGGGTGCCGATGTAAGAAACATCCTGATATTGAAAAATTATGATTTCGTCTCCTTGATTTCCGGTATGTTGAGATCTGATGGCAACGAGGTTCTGGATCTTGGATCCAACATGAGCGGTGATGTGGAGGCATTCGTGCAGCACCTTGTCACAACGCTGAGAAACATACGGGCTGTCAGAACAAATGGTTTCTGGTTTGTTGGCGGAGGAGAGACCACGGTCAGGGTGCATGGCAATGGTAAGGGCGGAAGGAGTCAGGCAGCCGCCCTGCGCTTCCTGCTAAGCATGGGAAAGGATGAGGATTTTCTATTCCTTGCGGCTGGAACGGACGGAATTGACGGCCAGAGCCCGGCTATGGGAGCAATTGTCGACAGCGAGATCAGGTCGAAGATCACGGACGCAAAGATAAGGGAATACCTTGAAAATGATGATAGTTATACCATCCTATCAGAGATAGGATCGGTTATAATGACGGGCAGGACTGGAAATAACGTATCAGACATATTTTTCGGCTATTATGCCGGGAAGAATGAGTAATATGAGCGGTGATCTCAAAATCGTACTTTTCAGCGATGCCACCGGGATACTTGACGATGCTTCCATGACATTGAAGGTAAAAGGGGAAACTTACAGGCTCAGTGCCAATGCCTCGATAAGCCATGGCGATTGCGTAAGGATCAACGGCAAGGAGGGAATAGTAACTGGATTCAATCCATCGTTATATTCACAGGCGGTGAGCAAGACCACGCAAACAATCAAGCCAGCCGACTTTTCATACATGATTGCACTGTCGGGCATCGGAGCAGGGAGCGCAGTGCTGGAATCAGGCGTCGGGAGCGGCCAGCTTACGGTTGCACTTCTCTGGACGATCGGCAAAAATGGCAAGCTAGTGAGCGTTGACACAAGCGAGAAGAACATAGAGTTCAGCAGGAAAAACATAGAGAAGTTCATCACCGCAGAAAACTGGTTTCCTGTTGTGGCCGACATTAGATCTTATTCAACCAATGAATTATTTGATTCGATTTTTCTTGACATACCCGATCCATGGAACTGTGCAGGTTCCCTGAGGCGACTGATGAAGCCAGGATCAACGCTCGTAACTTATTCACCCAACTACAACCAGACAGAAAAGACTGTTCTGGCCATGGAGAGTAATGGCTATTATCATTTGGAGACATGCGAGATCATGAAACGTGATCTTCTCGTCAGGGAGGGAAAAACCAGGCCTTCCAGCGAAATGCTTTCACACACCGCATTCCTGAGCATATTCCACAACAAATCAGGTTTTTCCTTTACGGCTGGCAGGATTTAGGTTCCGTCGAACGATTTTCCAGAACCAGATCTCCTGCCTCCTGCCGGAATGATAACGAGAAACATGAAGGCAAGCGACACAACACCTATTATGTTCCATGCAGCAAAAAATCCTATTGAACTGCTTATAATGCTGAATATTGAGGGCCAAATCGAGCCGGGAATCTCCTGTGCAGCATTGACCACGGAAAGTGAGGATGTCGTCTGCGCCCTCTCCTTCATTGATCTTGTAATTATGATGTATATTGCCGAGAAGCCCTGAACCGTCACGGCGCCTAGGATGCTCACTATTGCAAATATGATGTATATATTTGTGAAATACGCAAGCGCAATCATTAGCATCGAAGTGAGAGTTGTCGTAAAGATGAAGAACACCTTGACATTCCTGAATTTTCCTATCATCAAGCCGCCGATGATCCCTCCAACGAAACCGAAAACCAGGAAGAGTGTACCGGAGACCGAAGCAAGGCCCGCTGGTACGTTTAGCGACTTCTCCATGTAGTAAACAACTATCTGTGCAGCGACATTCTCTGAAATTACGCTTGCAGTTCCTGCAGTGGCATATATCCATAGCCCGCGGTTCCGGAGTACGTTGAGCAGGTTTCTTGTCGGTGACAGCTGTATCCTCTCCTCGTTCACTTCCCGCAGCGTGAAGAAGTACGCAACCGCGGCTGCGACTGTTATTATACCTGCTATGAGGAAACCGACCCTGAAGCCCTCAAAGCTGTCTATTGCCTCCCATCCAGCGACGCCGACGCCAGCCCCGAGATTGAAAGAACCATTGAAGAAGTTAACATGAAAGTTATAGGTACTGTCTGTAGTTGCCGATCTCAGGGTGCCGATTGCAGGCGAAAAGAACATTGCTGAGGACACTCCGGCAAAAAAGCGAGTTGCCACAAGGATAGAATACGTCGGTGATGCTGCAGATATTATAGAAGCGATCCCTAGGCCAAGTATTCCTATGGTAGCAGTGTTGCGGTTCCCAATCCTGGTCGATATGTACCCTGCGGGAATCTGGAATATGCCGACGCCTATGTAGAAGGCTGTCAGGAGAATACCAAGCTGGACCTGCGTCAGCGAAAATGCTTTCTGGATGTAGATGAGGCCTGGAGAGATATCATACCAGTTCATTGCGTATATGGCACGTGTGGTATGAATCACCGAGGGCTTTACGTTCATTCTTGAGCGTGATCTGATTCATCATAAAAAGGATATCTTGTATCGCTAGGCTGTAAGTATTTCAGGGAATGGCTCCATGCCGCTTTACAGTCTGGCGATCGATTGCGATGTCTTCAAAAGAATTGGCACTCTACGGTTTCTTTATTTCAGATATTCGGATCAATGAAATCAGGGAAATATTGTTCTCAGAAAGAGCTTCAGTAGCCCCTTCCTCACGATCAACGACACAAATAACACTTGCTGTCTTAAGACCAGTATCGGAGAGAAGCTTGGCCGCGCGCAGGACGGAACCGCCTGTTGTTACTACGTCCTCTATAATGTCCACGGTGCCTCCAGGAGGCGTCTTACCTATCAGCAAGGACTTGGTTCCATGTTCCCTCTCCTTCCTGATTATGATATAGGGCTTATGCACCAGCATGGACACTGCGACCAGAAGAGGAACTGCACCAAGCTCGACTCCCGCCACAATGTCGGAATGAACATTCGCCGAAAGCAGTTCTGCTGTCTCCTTAAGCGTATCTGGATCTGTCATGCATTCCTTTATGTCCACGTAGAAGTTTGATTGTTTTCCAGATGTCAGCGTGAATGACCCGTATTTGATTGCTCCCTTCTGAACCAGCTCATCTTTAAGCATAATCATTGATAGAACATTTAGCTTTAACTCTTGCTTTATTATGTCTGACAATTATAAAATATTTATTTATGCATTGGAGGTGGAAAAAACTAAGACAACATAAGAGTAAACTATATATATTACCCTAGTAATAGTGTCAGACTTATGGATGACACAATAAATGTAGAACTGAATGAACCTGTCAAGAACTACGATCTTGCCGGTTTTGAAGACGACGATGGTTACGAGGCGCCTGAAGATGAGCAGATAAGGCGCGCTGCGCACCTGAAGAAAGTAAAGATACGAATAGTTGGCTGTGGAGGCGGCGGGTCAAACACAGTCACAAGGCTTGTCCAGTCCGGGTTGAAGGGAGCAGACCTTCTTGCGATAAATACAGATGCAAACCACCTAAGGATCACGAAATCCCAGGCAAAACTCCTTATCGGGAAAGTGAGGACGAAAGGGAAGGGATCCGGCGGTCTGCCCCAGATCGGTGAAGAAGCTGCGGTTGAAAGTGTTTCTGATCTCAGGAACCTTCTTAAAGGAAGCGACATAGTTTTCGTTACATGCGGACTTGGTGGCGGTACTGGAACTGGATCAGCTCCTGTTGTTGCCAAGCTTGCAAAGGAGGCAAACGCGATGGTAATCTCAATAGTTACGCTTCCTTTTAACGGCGAAGGAAAGGTCAGGATGGCAAACGCGATGGTAGGCCTCAGCAAGCTTCTCCCCCACTCTGATACACTAATTACGATACCAAATGACAAGCTCATAGCTGAGACGCCAAACAGGTTCCTTGAGGGATCCTTCAATTACGCAGATTCAGTCTTGACAGAGACGATGAAGGGCCTTACAGAAATGATAAGAAAAACCGGTCTCATAAACATAGATTATGCCGATATAAAAACAACCATGAAATCCGGAGGAGTCGCTATCGTAGGGATAGGCGAGTCCGTAAAGGATGGCGACAAGGTTGAAAGCGCAGTTTCAAACGCTTTAAGGTTTCCCCTGATCGAGGCGGACATCAGCCAGGTGAGGGGGTGCGTAATGCGTGTCATCGGCGGGTCCGACATGACGTTGAAGGAAGTCCAGGCTGCGATGAAGGAAGTACAGAAGAGGATCAATCCAGATGCAACAATATTCTGGGGAACAAGCATTGACAGATCAATGAACGGCAAGATGAGGGTTCTTGTGCTCCTAACTGGAGTCAGGTCACCTTACACGATTGCAGACAGATCTGACCTCGTATCCCTTGGAAAACGTCTTGGGATGGCAGAGGAAGAACTCGGGATAGAAGCAATTTCCTGAACAAATAAATTATAAACAATTTCATTTTTCCCATGAATGAATGACTGGGAGCAGAATAATTTTAGCACTTGACGTTCCAGACCGGAAAAAGGCGCTTGAAGTTGCCAGCGCCGTTTCCCCCTATATTTCTTATATAAAAATAAACTGGCCCCTTGTGTTGGCTGCCGGTGCGGATATCATAAGGGATCTTGGAGAGTTCCGGCCGGTTATCTGTGATCTGAAGCTTGCGGATATACCTAACACCCTGAAGCTCATCGCTGATGAGATATCAAAGAGGTCGCCGTTCGGTGTCATCGCCCATGCCTTTGTCGGTTCGGACTGCTTGAAGGAACTCGTTAACCATTCTCCGGAAATGAAGGTGTTTGCCGTTGTGGCAATGTCTCATCCGGGGTCGAGGGATATCATGGATTCGCAGGTTAATCGCATGATAGATATAGCAAGATCGTCGGGGGTTTATGGTGTCGTTGCCCCGGCCAACAAGCCGGACCTCCTTTCACGCGTAAGGAAAATGATGCCTGATACTGTGATAATATCCCCTGGTTCCGGCGCCCAGGGAGGCGACCCGGTAGAAGGTATCAGGGCAGGCGCTGACTTCCTCATTGTCGGCAGGTCATTGTACGGCGCCGCGGATCCAGCAAAAGAGGCACAGCGCCTTATGATCACGACATCTTCCCGTTAATGCATTGGTCAAATATCTAGCGTCTATTTCCCGTTAATGATATGAGCATATCCTGAGCAGGATAGAAATAGTGCGAAAGATATTTATTTAGTTCTTTAATTGAGGGTGGCTTTTAAACGAAGTGTGATCATGACCGAGCTTTTAGATGAGTTTGAAGAGAAGCGCGAGGCTCTGCGAAACATTGTGGAAGAACACCTGAAGAACAGGGATAAGTTATCAGAGGAGTCTCAGAAATTTGCGTCCGAAAGGGATGTTCTTAATTCCAAGGTCAGGGAACTTCGTGACAGGGCGAAAGAGAAGATAGCCGAAAAGAGCCAGCTCATTGAGCAGGTTCAGAAACTCAGGGCCGAAAAGGAAGAGTATTTTGCCAGGTACCAGGATCTGAGGAAAGAGTACAGGAAACTCAGAGGGGAAGTGCCTGTAAAGGATATTGACATCAGGGACATAAGGGCCCGTGAGAGGGAGCTCCAGAGACTGGAAACGAAGCAGCAGACAACACAGCTGACCAAGACAGAGGAACAGAAAGTGGTCTCAGAAATCAGGAAGCTGACAAATGAGATCAAGAAGATGAAGAAATCATTCGAGGAGACGCTTGGCCAGAATGACAGCATCAAGGAAATCACTGAAAAAATGAAGAAGGAAAAAGACGAGGGCGAGGCCATGAAAAAGCAGGTGGAAGAGGTCTCGCAGAAGATTTCAGCCCTCAGTGAGGAGATAAACACACTGCTCCAGGAGCTTGATGAGACAAGGCGAAAGGCTGACGAGATGCATGAATCGTTTATCAAGTACAACCAGGAAGCAGAGAAGGAGCATATTGAGTTCATCAAGGCAAAGAATGACCTTCGCGACATGGATAAGGCGATATTCTCTATCCGTACCAAGAACAGGACAAGCAAGAAGAAGGAGAAGGAATCAGAGCTTCAGAAGATGGCTGAAGAGCTCTTCGACAAGTTCAAGAATGGCGAGCAGTTGACAACCGAGGATCTCCTTATATTGCAGAAAGCCGGGCTCCTATAATCTTTCTAGACTTCAATATCCGCTGTTTCTGAGTGAAGTGCGACGTTGAATATTTTAGATCCCTTGTGTATAGTGAGTCTCTGTGACAACACGCTGTCCTCTATTTCACAATCCTCTGAGATTGTATCGTTGTTCATTATGACCGATCTCTCTATCCTGGACCCGTCATCTATCCTTGTTGCATCCATGATTACGGAGTCAACAATGTTCACGTTATCCCCTATCCTGACATCATTATAGATTGCAGATCCCGATATCGAGGAACCTGCGCCGATAGAAACCGATTCGCCTATATATGAAGGGCCATTGATCCTGACACCCTTGCCAATTCTTGGGGGAGATCTGCATATCAGCTTGCCTGTAGAGTTTTGCACCGCGTCTGTAGAACCGTAGTGCTCTGTCATCATCTTGTTTGCCTCTATAAGATCCTTCGGACGGCCGGTGTCAAGCCATGATCCGTTGCCAACCACGGCATTTATCTTCTCCCCCTTCCTGATCATGGCAGGAAAGAGCTGTTTCGCAAAGTCATAAGGCTCTCCCTCCGGTATCTCCGAAAGTATCTCCGGCTCTATGATGTAGAGCCCCGTGTTTATCAGGTTGCTGAATATCTTTCCCGGTTCAGGCTTCTCCAGGAACCTCACTATTGTGCCATCCTTCACTTCTGCAATGCCGAATTGGGAAGGATCATCGACCTTCGTAAGAACAATAGTTATCTTCGCGCGGGATTTTCTGTGTGACTCCAGGATCCCGCCTATGTCAAAATCCTGGAGTATATCACCACTGCCAACTATGAAGGTGCCGTCGATGAAGTTCTGGGTCAGCTTGACACCGCCTGCGGTTCCAGCAGGTTCCCTCTCAACAGAGAAAAGAACGTTCTGATCAGGGTGTTTTGATTCCAATACCCCGCTTATAAGCGACTGAAACTTGTACCCTGTCGTTATGATAAGATCCTTAACTCCTGATCGGTAGAACGAATCCATCAGGTAGTTTATGCAAGGTCTCCCGGCAATGGGTATCAGAGGCTTGGGTATTGAATATGTAATCGGCCTGAGCCTTGTGCCCATTCCGCCTGCCATAATTATTCCCTTGAGTGTCATAATGCCTCCACAGTCCGGGCACGATGAATCATTAGCCGCTGGTTTAGCTTCGCTATGCAGGACATAGGATTGAATTGTTTCAGCTTTAATTAAAGTTCTTACTTCCTACAGCAATAAATTTGGGGTTGATGGCTTTTATGTGCTGTGTTAAAGTTTTTAGCTACAAACATGAACTGGATATCCGGTAATTCCTGTGCACAATATTTAATATCAGCCTCTTGGGGAAGCCGTGTCCAGAACCATTTACTCATTTTTAAAGTGAAGAAAAAATGATTTTTTCACTGTACTCTTTCAGCATTTGTGCACGGAAATATAAGATATTCAAGAGCCGAAAAATTCAACCCGGCAGAAATACATGAGTTCATGGAATGGGCTTCCGGAAGATATGCAAAAGCACACCTCCTGATCTCTGACGGGATTATATTCAATATCCGGTCCCTCACCGGCTTCGATCTTGAGGTGGCCATCCAGAGGATATTGAACCCGCACCAGCTCCAGAATATCCTTGTATCCGGCGACAGCGATCCTTACTTCATAGCGATGATGTCGGAAATTGCATCATCGTGGTCCCTGGAAATAGCCGAGAGCATTTATGAGGTTATGAGAATAAAGGCTTACAGCCTCGGCTGCTACATTTTTTTCTTTATTTTCGGGAAGCCATGGATCTATGAGTACATGTTCACGGGATACCCGCGCACACCGGTATCAGATTTCGAGGGATAATTATGGGAAGAACGACACCTACGGCCAGGCAGTCCATAGAGAGAATTGCGGAATCGATAGAGAAGATGTGCATCCTGATGAATTCCACCGATGCCAGGATCGCCCGCGATCTTCTTGCAAAGGGGAGAAAGCGTTCTGCCGAGATTTCGTTTTCAGCGATTGAACCGGAAATTGGTTTTCTTCTTGCCATGCTGCTTGAGGTCGAGAAGCAGGTGCTGGCGATCATGGAAAGGCCATGATAACATGGATCCAGTGCTGATCAATGGCACCGGCACAGATAATATTGTGCTCTGGTATTATTCAGGCGGCAGGATCAGGAAGAGGGTTCATAGGAACCTGTCATGGATATTTGTCGAAGGCGATGTCTATGATCTGGATCGCCTTGAACGCGATCTGGAGGACACAAGATTTCGCTTTGAGAGGAGCATCGGTAAGACAATATACGGTGATGTAAATGGCCTCAGGATCTTCTCCAGGCCCTCTCTTTCCGGACTCCTGCGCCAGGCTGTGGAGTCCGTTGGGCTTAACAGGAAATTCAGGATATACAACGCCGACCTGAATCCCGTTCTCAGGTATGTGTCGCAGCAGGGTCTGCAGTTTTTCGGGCTTGATGAATATACGGACAGGGATGTCCAGATACCGTCTGTGTGCATAATACCAAAGGTCGTGGCGGGCAGAACCGTATCTGCCTCGATTGATGGAGTCCAGTATAGCTGCCTGGACAGATCTTTCTATATAGACGCTGCCCAGGCAATAAGAGAGAACATAATCATCGTGTACGAGAATACAATGGACTCATTCACAGGCATAGTGGAGAGGATCATAGATCTTGGATACGACATCCCTGTGCACGTCAATCCCGGAAGCACATTCCAGTCGTACGGGCGTATACACCATAAGAACACATCTGTGCGGATTTACGGCAAGATGTGCATAAATTCGGATTCGTTCATATATTCCGAGGCAGGGCTAGACGGGCTTTTCCAGGTTTCAAGGATATCCTCGCTGCCACTGGAAACTGCATCTGCAGTCACCCCGGGAACTGCCGTTTCTGCGCTTGAGATGTCGAGGGCAGTGAAATCAGGATACCTCGTAACAGCATACAAGGACGATCACGAGGAGGAAAAGACACCGGAAGAGCTTGTTTCCACCGACAGGGGAGGACTTGTCCTGGATCCGGAGCCGGGAATATATGACAATATCTATGAAATAGACTTTTCCTCCATGTATCCAAGCATAATAGTCAGGTACAACCTTTCGCCGGAGACAGTGAGGCGCGCCGGATCTATACAGGTACCAGAGACACCGTACTTCATCTCTATGGAGAAAAGAGGCTTCCTGTCTGCAGCCCTTCAGGAGCTTCTGGATACCAGGCTCAAGTACAAGGCAATTAAGTCGGTTGATGCGCTCTATGCCAACCGGGACATAGCCCTGAAATGGCTTCTCCTGACATCTTTCGGTTACACTGGATACAAAAATGCTAAATTCGGCAAGATAGAGGTGCATGAGGCAATAACGGCACTTGGGAGGTGGATCCTGTCGACGGCTGTCAGGCTGGCCAGGGAGATGGGCTTTACAATAATACATGGAATTGTAGATTCTCTATGGATCAAGGGAGACGGCGATGTCTCGGCACTCATGGATAGGATAAAGAGCGTTACGAAGATTGACATAGTTTTGGACGGGCATTACAGGTGGATTGCCTTTCTTCCTTCCAGGAAGGGCACAGGTTCACCGAATAGTTACATAGGGTTGAGAATGGATGGCACATACAAGCTCCGCGGTATAAGCGCAAGGAGGTCCGATGCTCCAATAATCGTGAAAAAGATGCAGGTGGAGTGCCTTGAGGTCCTGAAGGATTGTATCTCTTCCAATGAGATAGCAGCATGCTCCAGTGAACTTTATGCCATCAAGGCGAGATACTTGCGCGAGATTCGATCCTATCCAAGAGAAGATCTGCTTGTTAGATATAGGATAACAAGGCATCCCGAGGAATATGTCTCTGAGACGATGCAGAAGGAGATAGCCAGGTCCTTCCATAGGAGGGGGATGGATGTTAATCCAGGAGAGAGCGTGGATGTTGTTGTAACTGGAGCACAAATCCACGCAGCCGACATAGACGGGAAAGGAGCCGCAGATCGCAACTTCTACGGGAAGCTCATTGAACGGGCATTTGAGTGCTTCGAGTATATGCTGTCTGAATCGAAGAAAGGCTCTAAAAAGAGCAAAAGCCTGGATTTCCCGTAAACATGTAATGATGAAAGCGTTAACAATGAAAACACGAGTCCAGAGTATTCATGGAAGACGGGAAAGAATGCTCTCGATCTTCTCGGACAGTGCGTCAAGTGGAACATCGTTGATCATCAGGACCTTCTCTACGCCTTTCCTGTCACCCCTTCCCTCCAGCCTGCTCTCGAGTAGACCATATGTTTCGAGCCTGCTTGCGATCCTATAGAACTTCTGGCGGTCCATTGGCTGCATGCCATAGCTTTCTGCAACAACTGCGTATCGGGCCATGACGTTTGAGAGCGTAGCAAATAAACCATCCTTGAGGCAGAACGCAGTTGAGAGTAGAAGAATAAGATCCTCCTGATCCAGACCATTCAGCTTGCTTTCCGTAAAATAAGGATTTATCATTGCCCGTGCGGCGCGTATATCGTCAGGCGATATCGAATCAGACTGGTCATGCTTGGCTATGTATGCAGCTTTCTGAAGCAGTTCTATAGCAACCCTGGCACTTCCAAGCTGCGCAGCTATGTCCGATATCATGGTTATAATCTGCTCATCGTAAGAGGCGGGATGAAGGCCGCTCCTTGCCCTGTCCTCAACAATCATGAAGAGCTCATCTTTCTTGTACCTGCTGAATTTTATAGGAACATAAGATGAGACGGATCTGGTCCTCTTTTTCCTGAATATGATGTATGGATCGTCAAGGGATATCAGGATCGATGACAACCTTAGCGAATATATCTCTGAGGCCCTCATTATGCTATACAGCCCTGCCTGATCCTCCCTCATGAGGTTTGTTGACTCATCGATTACGAGAAGAATCCCTTTACCGCGTCTTTCCTGTATCTTTGATATTGAGCGCAGAAGATCCGAAATCGTATAGGTGGAGAACTGGTCCAGTCTTGTGAATGTCGATACCACCTCTCTGAGCAGGGCAGTTAGCGATGGGAAAGAGAGAGCGTTCATGTAGACGCAATCAAGATCTGCCGTTGTCCTGGAAATGTGCTTTGCTGTCGTGGTCTTGCCCGTACCGGGTTCGCCATACAGGATCACGGTACCGGAAATACCGCCAAAAAGAGGATCTATAAGAGCCGTCCTTATCTTTGATATCTCGTTTTCCCTGAACAGAAGCTTATCTGGAACAAATGATAGATTGAGATATTTCTCGTCCTTTATGATTGGCATCAGTAACTTTAGGCCCTGTATGCTCCCGCAAGGCTTGTGATCTCCTTTCTTCCATCTAAGGAATATCTCTTGACCTTTTCGATGTCCACACCTGCCTTCGATGCGACCCGCTCAATCCATTTCATCATCAGGAGGCCACCGCCCGAAATAATGGATCCCGTGCCTGCCCTGGCAAGGAAGTTGCCATTCGTGTTTCTGAAGCCATCCCTTGTAGCCATCTTGGCAAGGTGCCTGTAGGATGCATAGTATACAGCAAGCTGATCGACTGTCAGGACATTCCTGTTGAGGCTGTGAGACTTTATCCTTCCAAGCGGGACATTAAGAAGGGGTGTAATGGTGAACTCAAACGGCCTACCTTCAGAATAGGAATTGCTCAGGACATTTATCATGGAAATTGTCTCCCAGAGGTCCTCGACTGTTTCTCCTTCCTGCCCCACCTGTATGGTGAAAGCCGGACGCCAGTAGTATTTTGTCTCGTTATATACGCCCTGCCATACAATCTCGGCAAATGAGCCGTCCGGGCCAATCTTCAGAGGAAGCGTCTTGTTTGGCATGTGCATCTGCGCAAGCTTGTCACTCCCTGTTTCGACCCCGGTCTGGACACCAATCCAGTTTGATGGGCCCGCTTTCAGGATGGTGGAAAGTTTCTTGACAAGATCAGGGTAACCCGCCGGAATTGAAATCCTGCCATGCGTCGGGTTTGCTGTCTTGAGACCCTTCACAGACATGACAGCTTCCATTAGTTCAGTAAGTGCCTCTTCGTTCGGTTCATAGAGGTTGCCGTGCTTATATGCAAAAATCTCGTCCGAATGCAACCAGGCGTTGTCCTGACCGGCCGCGGTGTTGATCGCTATCTCCTTGGCTACGGATTCAGGAGAATAATACCTCAGCGGTCTCAGCGTGACTTCGCAGAAATCGCATCCTATACCGCAGCCGCGCATAACTTCAGTCATGCCCTTCATTGATGGTGCTGTTATAAGCGGAATGTCCTCAAGCCTTGGATATGCAGAGATAGTCAAACCCCGGGCAAGATAGTGCTCATCCTTTTTTATGACCTTCCTGAATTTTTCGTCATATGACATGTAGCCGCGGTAAAAAACCTGCTCATCTATGTTATTATCTGTAATCTGCTTGAAAAGCTCTGGTGCAACGTCATCCATTTCACCCTGCACAACGTAGTCTATACCCATTTTTTGCAATTCTTCAGGCAATACAGTGAACTCCCATACACCAGGGCCACCTACCACGAGTTTTGCCTTCTTACCCCTTCTGAGGGCATTCACTTTATTTATCAGAATATCCCACTCTTCACGGACCCATGGCCTCATATCCCCGCCAAAAAGAACGTAGTACGACATTGTTGTCGGGCCTATTCCAAGTGGATCCATTGTAGAAATTCCAATTATTTCAGTATCGTCTTTGATAAACTGATCCAGATGGTTCTCGTGCGCTACTGCTATATCCTTGGCTTCATATTTTCGCAGCAGGCTTGCCTGAAGTTTTCTTATGGCGTAAGGGGCGAACTTAGCCTGACCATCTGGCAGGGCTGGGAGTCCCGGTCCTTTCAGAAACCTGTACACTGGCCCAGGAACTGCCTTGGATGGAGCACATGGTAGGAAATCGAGTAAAGGAAAGTCACGGTAATTTGAACTTAGAGTCAAATCGGATATCAAGACAAATTTAGTCATCTGAGATTCCTGTTATAATATTAGAGTGATTTATAAGTTTTTTCCCGTTTTCAACGAAAATACGATACTCGCAGGGAAAATTTCTATAAAGTCATAGCAAAAGAATTATCCATGCAATGATGAGGGCAACTCCTGCTCCAAGCACGAACGTCCCGAGAAATATCAGTGCCAGTATGATTGATATTATACCAAAGCCGAGGGCATAATCCCTTGCAGATGATTTTATGCCCTTCAGGCGGCTGAAAATCATCGTATAAGTTCCAGCAAGCAGAATAAATGTCAGGATAAGTGCAAGAACGGTTATAAGTTCACTAACAACGAATGACCCAAAAGCATGCAGAGAGCTGAATGCTCCACTTCCTGGGGAAAAGAGTTCAATGATCTCAAGAATAAGTGCAATAACAAACAGAATAAGGGCTATCGCAACGAACACCCTTGTAATAAGAACCTTGTCTCCTCTTGACATACTCTAATATGCGATTTGAGATAATAATCCTTACCATGTTGAGAGGAATTATTGATTAGGTCATTTGCTATGCAGGGTCCGTATACCATGGAGGGACCCTCGCTTCTGGCGCTTTACCATAGGATAAAGAAAATAAATGGGAAAACTTGCACCATTGAAGGTGTGGGAATTAAACGGAAGGGGCAGGTTGATCTTGTACCATATGGAAAGCGGCTGATAATAAGGGAAGGATCCAGTTACATAAAAGTGTTCTTTGGTATGTCTGGCACTGCGGTTACAAGGAAACTGCGGAATCGTGAGCCCTCTCTTACCATAAATGCTGAAGATGGCATGAGACTGTTTTTCTATAAATGCAGCCTTAGGGTCCTTAGTGCAGAGGAATTCCAGTTATATTACAGACCAGAAACTGACATTATGGACAGCCTCTGGGATCCATCATCTGCAAAAGAGAGGATTTTGGCACTCCCCTCAGATTGCATAGCCGATATTCTTCTTAACCAGGATGTTTTCTGCGGATCTGGCAATATAGTCAAGAACGAGGTCCTATGGAGAACCATGGTCCATCCACTCAGGAGAATAGAAGATATATCAGTTGAAAAGATAAATGAGATCATAGAAGAAACAATCAAATTCTCATATCTTTTCTATAAGGCACGAGTCAATGGATCCGGGATTCGCAGCACCCTCGGTGTGTATAGGAGGAGGACATGTCCCTCATGCGGATCGGACATAAGAAAGGAAAACCTGGGTTCCGGAAAGAGGGTAACCTACTGGTGTCCGAGTTGCCAGAAGTAGCTGTTATTCTGAGGCCGTCCTGAAAAATGGATAAGATCGGAAAAATATTGATTCAGATAGGCATAAGAGGCCGATGCGGAAAGGTGCCATTCTTATTATGACCCTCGCGGTTGTGATGATTGTAATAGGTGCTGTTTTCGTCTATAAAAGCTATTCAAGCAATACAGGAGTGGTGAATTTCAAGGCCGCAGATGGCTCGTTGGCTAACATAAGTGCGGCATATCTGACGTTTGAGACAATATCCGTCTATTCCGGAAATTCAAAGTGGACCAACTATTCCACAGGCAATGTGACACTGAATATACTTGGAAGGACTGCATCTAATCCCTCTCCAATTATCACCCTTATTCTGGGAGCACAGGCCTACAGCATGTTCAGGGTTTCCATTAAGAATGTAACGATTGTGTATTCAGGCAAAGCAATTGGCATGAAGGTGACAAGTTCTTTTGCATACGTTGAGTATTTGTTGAACATAACCCCAGGATCTACTTCAACCGTGGTTTTTGAGTTTAACCTCCAAACAGACATAGATATAACGACACAGGAGTTCACACCAACCATTTATGGTGTGACATCATAGAGTGACATCCTCCCCCGGCTAACGCAGGGGGCTTCCCGCTTCAGCGACTGGAGTTGCCATTACCGGCAGAGCTCCAATCTCCACGGGCGTGAATTCGGGAGTGCCGCTCCCTACCTTTACCAGTCCC
>JAKATM010000112.1 GCA_021818765.1 Thermoplasmata archaeon
CCTGAACCAGGTTCCTGGAGACGTCAGCACACTTGAGAGCGGTGCAACTGTCGACGAGATAAAAGAGGCGATGGAACTGTTCAGGAAGCAGAATAGGGATCTGCTATGATCCGTTGAATTTGTGCTGAGCCGCCGTGATATTTTGAAGTTTTTTCTAAAGAAATGTGCTCTCTTTACCCGGAAGAGAGCATAATTTTTTGCCTTCACTTAGACGTGTTCGTTTCATAACCTTATCCTTCAGGCTAATGGAGTTTCAGTTTGGTCTCTCTATTGCAAAAGCGAAGGCTCCTGATATCTTAAAATATCAGGCATATTTATGCTTCCTTTCGATCTCCTCCTCTGTTACTAGAACAATTTTTTCCAGTATAATTTTGAGTGCAATTATTGTCAGGATCCCAAGGACTATAATCACAATGCCATAGATGCCAATTCTTTCTACGGCAAAGACTATGCCAATTGCAGCGGCTGGAGGGTGCATAGCCTTGGCTGACACCAGGACCAGAGCAATCAATGTTTCTACCATTGCAAGATCGAAGAGGATTCCCAATACAGGATACAAATAAAAACCTAGCAGCCCTATGACGGCCGCAATTATGTAACTTTTAACAAATTTATCAATTCTGGCTGATGGGGTAGAGGGCATAAGGTACATTATGAAAGCAGTTGATCCGAATGATGCAAATATCAGGAACTTGCTGTCACTTAATATGATTAGTTCATTCCTGAGCAGATAGAGAAGAGCGGATAAAGTGGAAATAGTAATGCCAAGTAGAATTGAAGGTATTAGCGTATTTTTCACATATTTTTCTGTTCTTGCCTTGCGTGATGTTTCCGATGAATCTGCCATTATAGAGAATGTGATTTTAAGATATAAGCTGGGATTAGGGAAAGATTAAACTTACCATACTATTACTGATTCGCTTTAGGCATAATTTTGACTTGCCACTGTAGCTCAGCTGGTAGAGCAGCTGATTTGTAATCAGCAGGTCGGGGGATCGAAACCCTCCAGTGGCTTTCTGTCACATTTAGGATAGGATTCAATTTTTGTTCTTGTAGCATTTTCTAAAGACCACCATAACATTTCCAGTATCATCTGAGCCAACTTCATAGATCCATGCTCTTAAGAATACCCATTTCAGAGGATAATCCTGATGTTTCTGCCTATATCTGGCACCGAAATTAATTCCATATAATCCAAGCTCTTCCGGTCTGTACCAATCTCTCCCTGAAGTATCATTTGATCTCTGCATCCAGAACTTATCGAGGTTGTCCAGGGAGTTCATTAATGGTATCTTGTAGTGAATCTCCTTCTCTGCCTGATGATTAACCATGTTGGATAAGCCATACAGAAATGGGATCTTAATCATGGGAACAAGGTTATGAGCGGTTTCAATCCCTGTCCCCAATTAATTTGGTTCATATCCTTCAAAAGTTGAGGAAAGGAAGGCCAGTTAATTGCCTCATTGGTAAATGCGATAAGATAGTTGAAAAAAATACCTATAATTCCCTAGTAGGAGTTGAATCGAAGAGGTCACTCATACTGCACATGGCTAATTCATGAATAAATGCTATTGTTACCTGATTTGTTAAGCAAGAAGGGTTTTTAGAAAACCTCGGATCAATTTCAAGATATATTCTACTACGAACATATGATTTATTGCAATGATGTTCTTTTGCCCTAAGAATGTACAAGAAGTCGATATACAGCTATACGTTTGAACCGGTTCATCAGGTCAAAGGAGTCTTTTTCCTAACTCGGTCAACTTGTATACATAAGGGAAGTTTACCCTCCCTAGGCCCTTTTTAGTTATGATATCCAATAGTTCCAAGTGTTTAAGTCTTCTCGACATGGATGATACGGAGACTTTGAAATAACGTGCAAGCTCCGAGGTAGTTTGATTCTTCTTAGAAATCAAGGATATGAGCTCGAAATAACGGTTTTTGTAAATCTTGATTTTTTTTAATCTATTTACGTCAGTTTTTACTATTGCGTTTTTTTCTCTGTCAAACATGACCAATGGCGCATCCTTGAAGTAAGCATGAAGTGTCAGAGCCGAAAGAGCCATTCCGTACCCACTAGCGATATTTACCAAACATGGTGGTCCATTAGATTCACAGATCTTTTCAAGCATTAGATAAACTTCATAAAAATTGTTAAAATCATAGATTGGCACAATCTCAATTTTAATTCCAAACTGCCTTGAAAAATCAATTAACTCTTCTTCAATTCTTCTATTGCTGGTGCAAAGAATGAACACCATATCTACTTCCTTTTTAACCCCCCAGATGTTCTTTATCAATGGAATCGTCTCGCGATCAAAAAGCGAAATGGCGTATCTCTCGTTCACTTGTTCACAACATCAAACAATTCTTAAATTTTTCTTTCTGTTTGCACAAAAGGTGCCAATAATATGCATAGAATAATTATATTAATAAGCGGACACCACATGTTTTCTTGGATGTTATGACAATATCATATACAGCGGCGTTATGGATAGGTATTTTTATTGGAGCAGCAATTGGTGGTTTTGCAGAATTATGGGGTATTTCAAACTCAGATATACTTCTCAGACTTTCCAAATGGGAAGACCGGCTATTCATAAACTGTATTGCCATAGCAATAGGTGTTGGCGCTGTTGCGCTTTACGGTCTGGCAGCACTGGGGGTAAGCTTCCATTTCGGAATAAAACCTATCTATGTTATTGGAGTAGCACTTGGTGCTGTTATATTCGGCTCAGGGGTAGCCTTATCAGGATATGTCCCTGGAACTGAGTGGATGGCATTGGGAGAAGGGAGGAGAGAAGCAGTATATGCCGTTGCCGGAGGCCTTCTTGGGGCAGCTGCTTGGACTGTCCTGTATCAAACGCCTGCCGGTCAGTGGCTTGTGAACACGGACAATTATGGGGAACTTTATCTGGGCGGCAAAGTAGGCACGAATTTGTTTGTAGGTTTTCTGATTTCCATAGCATGGCTGGCATTAATGTTAGGAGTTGCATATTTTCTTCCAAGATACAAGGGCGGCAAAAGCTGTGTTTACATCGGAACTCATTCGGATTATAAAATGCCCCCTCCTGAGCTAGCCATGCACAAGGAAGCAACTGAGACTTTAATCGAGGGTAGTTCCTTGCCAATTGGTTCTGGTGATAAACTAGCACGCAATGCAAATGAGCATTGGGCGCCAAATAACAATCTTAAGTGGATGCTTACGTTTGTGGGGGCGTTCATTGGCTTAATCGTTGTACTGGAAATCTTCTTACATCAAATATTTGGGGAATCCACAACATATAGCTGGATGGTTGGTTATCTATGGTTGCCTTCGTACAACTACAGCAAACTCGCATTTGCAACAGTAGGGTGGGAACCTTTTACTGACATTGGAACGCTTCTAGGAGCTTTTCTAGTATCAATATTTGTTTCCAGAAGATTTCAGTCTTTCAATTACTGGGTACCGAGAACATGGAAGAAGAGGTTCGGACCAAATGAGCTAAAAAGAGCCGTAGGCGTTTTTTCTGGTTCCTTTCTTGTACTGTTTGGAGCACGAATGGCAGATGGATGCGCTTCAGGTCACATCCTAAGTGGAGATCTTCAAATGGCGGCAAGCAGTATTGAATTTTTCGTGCTGGTTGCTATCAGTCTTCTGATAGTCGGAAGGATACTATATGGTAAGTCTAAGGGGGTAAATTGAATGAATAACAACAATGAAGAAGAGAGAAAAAGCGAGAAGAGAGTGAAAGCGTTTATAATTGCAATGACAGCTTTGCTTGTTATCGTAGCGGCGCTTGCGGTCGGATCATATAATGGCTATGATCCGAGTCCGTCTTCAGTTTCCGCAACGGCCTTTGTTCTTATAGTAATGCTTCTTCTAACCACAGTGTGGTACAGAACGAAGTACCCGGGATACTCAAACGATGGGACGGAGGAATAATACAAACTTTATGTAGAATTTGAAATATAGTATTGAAGTGAAGAGATGATAATAGATGGCTAAAATTCTCGTAATGCTGATTACAGGAAAAGAAAACATAAACACTGAGATGGTGGCATTCAGCTTTGCCTTCAATGCAGTTAAGAATGCGAAGTCTACTGTTGAATTCCTATTCCTTGGAAGGGGTGTGCAAGCTGCAAGCAAAAATCAGAAAAGTTCTCCACAATTTCTGGATCAGATAAATATGCTCAGGAATGAAGGCGTACCGCTGAAGATATGCAAGGTGAGTATGGCAGGTGAAGGACTTACAGAGAGTGACATATTTTCTGGATTGGAATCAGTATACGGCGGAGTCGAAGTTGATTCCAGGATTCAAGATGGATATTCAGTAATAACTTTCTAGGTCACAATCTTTATGTTAACTGAGATACAGGTTATTCTTTCAATAATTTCCGGCATACTTGTTGGCTTTTCACTAGGACTGATTGGTGGTGGGGGTTCAATACTCGCTATACCATTACTTATCTATTTTGTGGGATTCGATCATCCCCATATCGTTATTGGAACCACTGCATTGGCGGTTGGCATAAACGCTTACCTGAATCTTATTCCACACACGCTAAAGAAACATGTTAACTATAAGGTCGGTATCGAATTCACTTTACCTGGAATTGCAGGTGTTCTGGTGGGTTCTGAACTTGGACTTCTTACCCCGGGTAACGATCTCCTCTTCTTCTTCAGTTTTTTGATGATTGGAATCGCAATTTACATGCTCAAGCGAAAGTGTATTGACATTTCTCAGGTTGATAGAAACATTGAAAAGACTTCGAGATCATTGGTGATATTGATCTTAGCTGGACTGACTGTAGGATTTGCTTCAGGCTACTTTGGGATAGGTGGAGGATTCCTCATAGTTCCTGGACTGCTTTTCGGGGGCGGCCTGAATATACTCCAGGCCGTGGGAACATCTCTTTTGTCCGTTGGAACGTTTGGTGTAATAACTGCCGCAAGATACGCCATAAGCGGAGATGTGAACTTAATAATCTCTGCACTTTTCATCCTAGGTGGAATATTTGGCGGGTGG
>JAKATM010000113.1 GCA_021818765.1 Thermoplasmata archaeon
CTCACTTGGAGATATCGTCATAACAAATGATGGCGTTACGATCCTAAAGGAAATGGATGTTGAGCATCCGGCTGCCAAGATGATGGTAGAAGTATCAAAGACTCAGGACAGCTTCGTAGGAGACGGTACGACAACCGCAGTAATAATCGCTGGAGCACTCCTCTCAGAAGCAGAGACGCTGATAAAACAGAACGTTCATCCGACTGTCATATCTGAAGGATACAGATTGGCTGCAAAGCAGGCTAAAGAAGTCCTCGAGAAAATGGCAAAGAGGGTTAGCATTAACGACGAGAAGCTTCTAAGAAAAATGGCAGAGACTGCACTGAGCAGCAAGAGTGCCTCTGGAAGCAAGGAAAAACTTTCAAAGATTTCATACGACATCGTAAAAAGCGTTGCAGAGAAGACATCAGACAGGTTAACTGTAGATTTTGACAACATTCAGATTGTGAAAAAGAAGGGCGGAGAGATAGAGGAGACTGAAATGATTTCTGGTATTATAGTGGACAAGGAAAAGGTTCATCCAGGGATGCCAGACTCAGTTTCCAATGCAAAGATAGCAGTGCTGAACGCGGCACTTGAGATTAAGAAGCCGGAGTTCGATACAAATATCCGGATCGACGACCCGAGCATGATTCAGAAATTCCTCTCTCAGGAAGAAGACCTGCTGAAGGAAATGGTATCCAAGGTAAAGAAGTCAGGAGCAAATGTCCTTATCACTCAGAAGGGAATTGACGACCTTGCCCAGCACTACCTTTCAAAAGAGGGCATCTATGCTGTAAGGCGTGTTAAGAAGAGCGATATCGAGAAGCTTGCAAAGGCAACTGGAGCAACAATTGCTTCTTCAATAGACGAACTATCATCATCCGATCTTGGCTTTGCGGCACTTGTGGACCAGAGAAAGATCGACGATGACTACCTAACATTCGTGACAGGGTGCAAGAACCCCAAGGCAGTCAGTATACTTGTGAGAGGAGGAACAGAACATGTCGTAGACGAGATCGATCGATCTATCACAGACTCACTCCACGTTGTGGCAGCAGCCGTCGAGGACGGGAAATATACTTCAGGCGGTGGCTCTTCTGCTTCAGAGGTTTCATTCAGACTCAGGGAATACGCGTCAAAGGTTGGCGGTAGGCAGCAGCTTGCAATTGAAAGATTCGCCAATGCGCTTGAAGAGATTCCAAGGGCACTGGCAGAGAACGCCGGATTAGACCCTATTGATATTCTGATAAAGATCAGGAGTTCGCATGCCGAGGGAAAGAAGTATCATGGTCTGAACGTTTACTCCGGCGAGGTTGAGGACATGGAAAAGGCAGGTGTCATCGAACCTTTAAGAGTCGGGATCCAGGCAATAGACTCTGCTACAGAAGCAGGCGTAATGATTCTAAGGATAGACGATGTCATAGCAACAAAAGCCTCAAGGGGTCCAAGCACACCGCCTGGTGGTGGCGCTGGCGGCGAAGAGGATTAATCCTCTTTTTCCCTCAACTGATAAAAAACCCATTTTCCATTTTTATATTCTTCTCTTCAAGAAATTCATGAATCTGGTTTGATACTTCTTCAATCCTTTCGGGATCAAAATAATATGTGCCCAGGCGTCTTTGCAATATATCGTTCAATGTGATTGCACATTCATGGTTGATCGCAGACTCAATGTCGTTGTGCCAAGGAAGACCTGGATAATCAAGCCTTGGAACTTCCGGTGAAACCCTTCCAACATGGATTCTAGACGAGACAAGTTTTGCAACCCTGAACGCTACCCTTCGATAATCTGTCACTTTCCCTCCAACTACCGTAACTGAGATGTCGTCTGCAATAACTTTGAAATCTCTTGAAAGTTTACCAGGTGAACTTCCTGCTCCATAGAGTGTTCTAATGCCAGCGTACTCTGCTATGGGCAGAACTTTGTCAAACGAATCAGATACAAAAGAGCAGCTCCTGATGACATAACTTCTTTCCTCGCCCGAGACATCAAGATCATCAGGCGTATTGGTGAATGTGTCTGTCGTACCCACAATGGTCACTTTTTCTCTGGGAATCACGAACATCTGTCTACCGTCTATTGGTGACCTGAAAGCCACAGAATGCCCTTTAGGAAACGCAGAGCGGGGATATATGAGATGTATGCCCTTGCTCAATCTTGTGGTTTCAGGGTTAATGGCATTCCCAGGTAGAAGCCCGCGTATCCAGGCACCGGCACAATTTATGATTACTTTTGCATTCACATAAAGCTTCGCACCTGTTATAACATCGACAAGATGTGCCCTGACCCCTCCTGTAAGTCTTTCCATATTCTGGAAGGATACATAATTCAGGCATATCGCACCGTTTTCATGGGCTGAAACTATATTCATGACCGTAAGATATGCATCATCAGTTACACAGTCTGTGTATGAAAAATATCCCTCGACATCTCCGGGGTACTCTCCTTGATTTTTTATAAACCTGCTGGGTTTGCCGCCACCTAGCAATCCATAAAGTATTAAACCTCCCCTTATGCTAAATCTTCTAAATTGTCCCTTGCCCACGAGAATATCGAATCTCTCTTTCCTGACAACATCCGAGTGCTCAAGTAGGTAATTTCTCTCCTTTAGAAGATTTCTTGTGAGCTTAATCCTTCCCTGTGCAAGATATCTTAGCCCGCCATGAATAAGTTTTGAAGATTTCGAGGAAGTACCTGATCCGTAATCTCCCTTATCGACAAGAATCACACTTATCCCAGACTGCGAAAGGGCATTTGCTACCCCGGATCCAATGATCCCGCCTCCTATAACAAGAGCATCGAAATCCGATGTACTGGCTTTATTCAGATCTTCAGTGCGCGTCAGATAGGAAAATTCTTTCATGGGAAGACTCACTCCCTGCGGGGCACCTTAATATTCACTGTATTTATAAGGTTCAGTGATAAAGTTACCCATTCCATTTTTTCCGCTGGATTATAAGCGCATTTAATTCTTTCAGGTAAAGCTTTCCCGCTCTGTTTTTGATCTTTCGGAATACTTTGCAAACCTTCATTATCTTATGTTGTGGTGATTATGCCCTTCGTGAGTTGGTTTATCAAGCCTAGGTAGGGTGCCATTCATAAATCTCTCCAAAGCACCTTCAACTTCCATTCCGTTTCCAAAAAAGAGATCCGCTTTTCCCTTCAAGAAGGAAAAGGCAGGCGCTCCAGCTTCTGCAACTATTATTGCACTAGCGCCGCGGTCTAAAGCAGATCTCAGCATCCATACACCCCTAGCGGCTGTTGCCTTGAGTGCAGGGTTTTCATATTCCTCTATCATTTCAAGGCTTGGAGTTGTTTCATATATCCTGATATTGGCCGCTTCACCGGGTCCTTCAACTCTTCCTCCTGTTACACAGACTGCAATTTTCATGGGTGGAAATTAGTAAACCATACTTTACCATTACACCTTAGTAAACACACTGTAGAAGGTTTCAAAAGATAACTTGAGAAATATTTTTTCATACTGCCTTCCAATAAGCAGAATGATACAGGTTAAATCTCGAAAACATAATGCGAAAATTTAAATATAATTTAACGCATAATCATTCCCATGCCTAATAGTAGCATGGCTAAGACAAAAGGCGGGTCTAGAAGGGCGCTGGTTGTTGCAGGTATTTTGCTTGCAATACCATTCTTCGCTTATATAGTTCTGCCATTGTATGACAGAGTGAAACCCGAGTTGGCTGGCTTGCCGTTCTTTTATTGGTACCAGATTCTGTGGCTGGGATTGTCTGCTTTATTCTTTGGTATTGCGGGTTATCTTATCGCTCGCAATAAAAGGGGTGATTCCGAATGACCTCTTCCTCCGGCGGTCTGGCACTTGACGGATTTATCGTATTCATAGCTCTTTTCGTAGTTTTTGCCATCTTGGGTTTCATGGGCAAATATTTCAGGCGAGGCGATGAAACACAACTCAATGAATGGTCTCTAGCCGGGAGAAAACTCGGCGTTGTTCTTACATGGTTCCTTATAGGCGCTGATCTGTATACTGCATATACCTTTATAGCAGTTCCATCGAGCCTTTTTGCCTCTGGTGGGATATTTTTCTTTGCAGTACCATATGTGGCCCTGACCTTCGCCGTCGCTATGGTCACAATGCCAAAGTTGTGGGTTATATCCAAGAAAAAGGGGTATATCACTGCTGCCGATTTCGTAACCGATACATTTTCAAGCAAAACTCTCGGGTTGCTTATTGCCCTTACGGGGATAGTTGCAGAGCTACCATATGTTGGACTGCAACTTGTTGGAATGAAAGCTGTCCTGACGGTAATGTTTCCAATCACAACCGGCAATCTTTCCACAATCATAGATCTTTCATTGATAGTCTCCATTATTGTACTTATTGCATTCACTTTCATGAGCGGCCTGAGGGGTGTTACGCTTACCGCACTTTTCAAAGACGTCATAATCTTCACTACAGTTATCGTTGTCATCATTGCTGTCCCTCTCACATATGGAGGCTTCCAAGCGGCATTTAATGCAAAAGCTGCCTTCCAGACACTTCCTCTTTCAACCTATGCGGTAGGATATCCTACACTTTGGATAGGAAGCGCTCTTGCTCTATACCTTTATCCGCATGCGGTCAATGGGTCCCTGAGTTCCAAGAACGAGAGCAACCTCAGAATGAGTACCGCACTGCTGCCAATTTATGGTATTGGGCTAGCATTCCTTGCCCTGTTTGGTGTCCTGATATACGCTGTACCTCATGCAATGACCTATTTAGGCAACTATGGAACGGTCGGAACTGCATCATTCAGCGGAGGAGTATATGTTGTTCCTGCCCTGATACTCTATACAATGCCCGGCTGGTTCACAGGCTTTGCTTTCCTCGGTATTTTTATCGGTGGTCTAGTACCGGCAGCAATTATGTCAATGGCTTCTGCGAACCTTTTCATCAGGAATGTCATAAAACCCTACAAGAAGACACCAATGGATCCAAAGCGTGAAACGCTGTATGCTAAAATTGTT
>JAKATM010000114.1 GCA_021818765.1 Thermoplasmata archaeon
GTCCATAAGATCAAACGGCAGGTTAAGAAGATAAATAGCATTTTCTGCCGAGGTGGCCCAGCGGTACGGCGCCAGACTTGAGATCTGGTTCCCTTGTGGATCGGGAGTTCGAATCTCTCCCTCGGCGTCAATATAAATGTTCAGCTCTCTTACATAACTAAGGGGTACGTTTCGGACTTTGTTTATATACTCGGCAGGGGAATTTTATAATATATTTTTATCAGAATAAATATAATGCAGGTCCAGCTGGATCCTATGACATGATCAGCTCATGTCGTCGAGCGTCCTGTTCGCTCCCCGGGTATTCTTTCCGCTGGTTTCCCTTTCTGCTTCCTCGAAGGCACTGGCTCTTGCAGGCATCTCCGGCTTTATTCCATTCAGCAGATCGGCAATCGTGGCAATCTGGATCCTCTGGATATTCTCTCCAAAGGCATTCTTGATGAAACCTGCTTCCAGGGCCTCAGATCTCATGGGTTCTGACGGATCCTCAAGAGTTATGAATATTCCGTAATCAGCTTTCTCCCTCTCGATGGTTCCCCGGAAATCCCTTATATCACCTGACTTGACGTGACCACTCTTCACCTGCACTATTCCGTAATAATGCTGGCCTTTTCCCCTGGGATTATAGATAACGCCATCGATGCCCCTATCAGATCCTTTCTTCCTCTCATCGCCAACAGGCCTTGCCCCTATGAGCGACAGGGCCCACCACTGGAACTGGAAGGCATCAATTTCCTTCAGTGCTTTTGCACCCTCAAGGTCCTTGGGTTCTCCCTCCACTTCCACCGTAATCCTGAAGGCATCCTGGATCCTGTTCCTTATGAGATTTATGGCCAGGTGAGTAATGTCAATGCCTATCCAGTCTCTTCCAAGCTTCTGCGCTGCATGAATTGCAGTTCCGCAACCGCAGAATGGATCCATAACCAGATCGCCCTTATTGGATGATGCCTGAATGATGCGCTCAAGAAGTGCCAGCGGTTTTTGTGTAGGGTATCCCAAACGCTCGTTTGACTGGCTCGACACGGGAGGGATATCAGTCCAGATGTTCTGTAATGGAACACCGGGCATGTCTGCCAGGTATTCCTTCCAGCTTGGAACATTGTTCTTTGACCAGACTATCCTGCCAGCCTTCTCCATTAATTCAAGGGCTTTTATTATTCCCACTTCATCAGGTATCTTAAGTTCTCTCCTTAACAGCGAAGGTATGCCCCAGTGCCTGCCCCTATCTGAGGGGTTGTAATTCTTCCACGCTTTGCCGGACTCTCCCTCTGTTTTTCCTGGTCCCGTAAGGTCGTGCAATCTATATTTTCCTCTCTCATCTTGATACCTGAAGAAATTTTCAATGTATTTTTCACTGTATTGAGTGTATTGAACGTTCCATGTGTAATCGTCCGATTTGGTGTAAAATAAAATGATGTCAGCGATATTCCCGTACTTATTTGGATCGTTATGAGCCGATGTTCTCTGCCAGGTAATCTCGTTCCTGAAGTTTTCAGGCTTGAAGATCTGGTCCATAATGATCTTGAGATAATGGGACGCCGTTGGGTCGCAGTGAAGGTATATTGATCCGGTTTTCTTTAGAATTCTTTTCATCTCGACAAGCCTTATGGCCATCATCACCAGATAGGCTGAGAGATCATTCTGGCCTAGCAGATCGACAATGGCTTTTACTGCCTTGCTCAGCGATTGAGGCATGTTTGCACCGGTCACCAGCTCGTCATAGGTCAGTGAGGACTGCAGGTCCCAGTGCCAGAAATCTCCAAAAGCTTTGATCTGTGATACGGATAACTCTCCGGACTTCTCCTTGAAGAGTACATTATAATTTGATTGCGAATTGAACGGCGGATCAAGATAAATCAGGTCGACAGATTCGTCCCTAATATGATTCCTCATGATTTCCAGGTTATCGCCATAGTACAATTTGCCCATGTTTTCTTACCTCTTTAGTTCCATGTCTTGAAAATACTCTTGCAGTTTTTTTAAGAGAGCTTCATTTCTGTTGCCTTTCTCCAAAGAATCTGCTAATATTTGATTGAGTAGCTCTATATTTTGAGTCCTGTCTTCACTCTTGCTTTCCACTTCTGAAAGCCATAGAGTAGTTATTATTGAAAGCAAATAGAGTTGTATGATATCAGATTTAATAGAATTAAAAAACGAAAGCACCGCGGTTAAATCTAAGGGATTTTCCTTAAATTTCTGAATCAACAGGTTAAGTTCCTTATCCCTGCTCTTTAGTAATTCCAGATTGGCCTTAATTTTTTCAAAATCATCCTCGGACATCTAGTTTTTCATCTCTTCATCGATCTTATCCAGATATTTTGCGATTTTCTTACCCTTTTCAGTGAGTGATACTATGGAAACCGGTGGGTATTTCGTATTGTCAATTTTAGATTCTACGACCTTAAGCGTTATCAGCTCCGTCAGTATATCATACGCCCTGGAAAACTCATCCTTGACTTCACCAACTGAAGACGAACCCATTTTATTCAAGAACATAATTAATGAAAATTTATCCGGAAACTTAAATTTCTTTCCCCTGGCTACCTCCTCCACTCTTCTGAGCTGTTCCGCAACTTCTCTACCCTTCAAAGTAAGACTAATCTCATAGGATTTTTTCCCAATTTTTGATTCTGTTACATTAATAAAGCCGTCTTTCTGCAATAATAGCAATAAATCTGTCAACTTGTAAGGATTCGAAACAACCTCAGAGAGACTTGTCTTTTTCACGGGTTTTTCCTGCTTCAGCAGAAACGTTAAAAGTGAATTTGCATATTTCTCATTCAACGATTGCAATTTATCAAATGATAAACATCACAAGGAATTAAACAAATTGCGTATTTATGATTTAATAAAACATAAGATTTATAACCAAGACATTGTTTATGATTTGATAATATGAAAACGATTGCACTCCCAGATGACCTATACATACTTCTGAAGAACTTGAAATATGAACTAAAAAGAGACACGATGAGAGCTGTGATTTCAGACCTCGTCAAGGAGCACAGTCTAAAAATGGAGGTTACCAAATGAGCTGGCAACGTGTCTTTGAACTGTGGAAGGAGCTAACCGGAGAAGATCTCCTAGCTAAAGATAGTTCAGATTTAAAGTCTCATGGGAAGGAGGTCCGCAAGAACCCATGACAGCAAAAAAGGGGAAAGAAGGGGTGAAAGACGACAAAGTTTTACGGGATTCTGCCCCCGATTCTAACCATGCGAATGAGCAACATAAAGGTACTGATTTTGTCCATCATGATCTCCAGCTTATAAAGGAAGAACTTTCCAAGCTATCTGGAAAGGCTTTATATCTAAAGGCTAATGAATTAATCGAGCGGGAAAACCTGACCCGTGAGGACTGGCACGAGATCGACTATCAAAACAATGTTTATGAAAAGCTGATGGCGGAGAATTTCGACATCCTCAAAATTAAAACCTTGAACACTAAATGGAGGGCATCTATTGGCCCCAAAAATGACCAGGAGGCAGAGGGATCTCCGGGAACTGCATTAAATAAAGAAGAACTGTTTTACCCCGGGCCTATCCACATTGATGAATCCCTGAAACTGAAATACCGGTTCCGGACAATTCCTGAGATTGGAACTGACAGGGAAAACGTCTATTTCTACAACGGCAAAATCTACGAGCGGGCAGAGGAAAAAATCAAGCAGGAGGCGCATAGTGAATATATCCGCCAGTGGGAAGAGATGCGGGAACTGGCAGAACAGGATGGAAATAAACCTCTTGCAGAAAAATTACGGAACTGCCTTGATCACGGCCCTTCAGTAAATGACATAAACGAAGTACTGGCAATGATCCGCCGAACCACATTCACGTACGACGAGATGAACCCTTCAAGCCACATTCCGTTCTTGAACGGCTTGCTGAACCTGAAGACTAAAAAGCTGGAAGGGTTCACGCCTGACCTGTTTTTTACATATCAGGTGAGCGCAAATCTCCTAGATCGGCGTGTTACATTGAAGGATACACCGATGTTCGCCGGTTTGCTGAATACCACATTCTATGAGCCGGATATCCCGTTGACCCTCTCGTATTTTGCGTACAGTTTTTATCCTGATCTGCCGGTGCATAAGGTTCTCTTTGTTCTCGGGAGGGAAAGAATAGGCAAGGGAACCAATATAAGGGTTCTACAGGGCTTGATGCCAAAGGGTTCCGGATCAATTTCCCTTGCCCGGTTACTGACTTCTGACAGGTTCCAGTTCACGGGTATAGAGGGAAAGAACCTTCTCGTGGATAGTGAAACAAAGAGGAAATTCAAGCGTGGAACAATCATGGAATGGTCTGCATTCTGCAACCTGTTCGGAAAGGATGTCCTAAGCATTGAGCCAAAGGGCAAGGAAGCGCATGACTACGTGAGCAAAGCAAAAGGCATATTTCTGGGTAATCTGCCCTTTATTCCTGTGGATAGCCCCCCAGCCGTTGCCAGAATGCTTGTTGTCCAGACACGGGACGAAAGGCCCAGGAGAGTTATCCCAGATCTGGACAGAAAAATACTGGACGCCGAAAGAGACGAAATTGCCACTCTATTGATGCAAGTTCTCTTCAAGCTGATGGATAACGATTTCCGGTTCCCTGGAGAAATGACAGATGATTCCACTGCATTGGTATTGGATCAGCTTGCCGATCCCGTTGAGAATTTCACTGAGGAGGAAACTGAACCTGTAGACGGTTCAATGACACTCGTTAAGGATGCCTACTCTAGATTCGTTGAATGGTCTGAATCGAAAGGCATACCTGCCATGTCAAGGCAGACTTTTGTTAAGAGGTTCGGGTACACTTTTCAGAAAAAACTGCTTGGTCCACGTGGAAACCGTGAGTATTTCTTTGTCGGGTGTCAGTTAAATGAAGCCGATATTGAAGTCGAGGCTCAGGGCCATTTGCAAGTTGAACACGGGGTAAATGTTCAGGAAAGCCAGAAAATAAACCTTTCTGGAGAG
>JAKATM010000115.1 GCA_021818765.1 Thermoplasmata archaeon
CTTCAACCTGACATCGAATGGCATCGGAGACAAGATCCTGGTCCTATTTGCTGTTTTGTTAACACTTTTTGCAGCATTCGTCATACTAAGATTTTCCACAATTCTCTTCAAACGCCTGGGAAAAACCGGATCTCTCGTAATATCCAGAATTATGGGGCTTCTGCTCGCTGCAATAGGTATTGGCTTCATAAGCCATGGAATATTCGGCATCTACCAGCAGCTAATATAGACGGAAAATTGACCTGTACTGCCCAGCCGTCAGCTGGCCTGGGGCAGTTTTTCCTGAACCGGCAGCGTAAACGAAGTCTGAAACAAAATATGCTGCCACAGCACGCATGAAACTGCTATTTCCCATGGGGGAAAAGCATAGCGGGCGATCGATACCATTGTATTCTTCCTCTATCATATTTATATCAGAAAGCAGGTCTTCCCTGTTTTCGTAAGAAATGCCCAGTTTTACAACATCCGGCCCTGCAGATAGCAGCTGTCTCAATAGATCTCGGGACACAGAGGCATGCTCCCCATGATATGAGGAGAACCTCAGGCTTTTCCCAGACGAAACATCGGGAAGACGAATGTCCACGTCTATAGCGGGGGCTCCACTATCAGCAGCGATTCCATAATACGTTAGCGCCTCTTCCACACTATCTGTCCTGTATGTGAATATATAGGACAGTTGCATTAATGACAGTCCTGAAAGCAAACTTTGAAGATCCTTTTCTGACCGTTCCAAAAATAGATCATACCTGATCTCGATGATATCACTCATCCTTCCTTTTGTTCGAAGGGCTTTCAGCAGCGATTCTGACGTACTGGCTCGATACGACGTTATTATAGCTGGCGTCCCCTGTTTCACCAATACCTTACCGATCCTGATCGAAGACCAGTTCTTCTTCATGCAAGAATATGCCCAAACCGGATAATAATTTATATTCAATTCCCACCTTACGATGCAGTGTCAATGTTTAAGATGACAATGGTTTCTTCCCCAACCAGGGTTCTCGATGCGGATCTTGACAGGACAATCGCGTATTTTCTTTCGGACATAGGGTACATACCGCGACTGAGGCCAGATACAGATTACAGCCAGATCTCTCAGTCAATATACTTCAGGCTGTTCAAGGAGTGTTTCCTCATGAATTCCGACCGGTTCTGGACAGGTGACGAATTGATGTCATATCTAAAGACAAGCAGAACCACCCTATACAGGCACCTGAACAAGCTAAAGGCAATGGATCTCCTGGAAGAGACACAGGATGGCAAGACAAAGAGATACAGGCTGAGATCAGGGGACCTGATCAGGGCATGGAGCTGGGTGGAAGTCAACATGAAGATGGCCATGGATAACTACAGGAAGACTGTTGAGCACATTTCAAGGCTGATACAGAAGAGTTGATTGTCATTTCAGCTAGTATTTGATCTTTGGACAAATTGCAAAATATTTTTAGATAGTAGAGCATCATTCAGCGTTACAGATTGACTGAAATTTCAAAGATTCTGAAAGGGTTGGGAATACGAATGGACATGATTGAGATCAAGAAAGGTGGAAAATACAGGGTATTATCGGCGAGTGGAGATGACAATCCGATTACAACGGAAGGTGAGTTTGTTGGTTATACGGTTCTAGGCGAAGAAGGGGCAATAGTCTTCAGGGTGAAGGAGAAGGAAAAGACTTTCCTCCGAATGATTCCTGTTGGTGGGGTTTTTTCGATAGAATTCGATAACGAGGATCTCCTTAAAGTCAAGGAAAAACTTGACGAACACGATAAAACAAACTACATCAACTAGATTGGCAGATCTTTTCGTGAATTGGTCCCGCCTGTGTCAGTGTGCTCCTGTAAAGTGCAGGTTTCTCGAGCAGAATTGTTTTTCCAGGGTTACCGGTTGATCTGATCCAATCTTCAATATTTACCGGATATTTCGCCCTGGCAACTGTAATATGTGGAATAAACTCCCTGTCCTCTTGAAGCTTCAGAGATGAACATATTCTGCGATGGTATTCCGTCAGCTTGCTGTTATCGATAACCATTGCCACTATTCTAGCATGTTTGGCAGATGGAAGGCCAATAATTCTAGAGGGCTTCACAACACGATCATCGAACCCGCTACCTTTCAAAAAAGCACAGATCTCGTGGGCGCGTTCTTCACTTATCTCCCCGAGGAAAAATAGCGTAAGGTGGATATTCTTATTGTCTGTTACACGAAACTTTCTGGAATCAAGGCCAGCGAGCACAGTCAACATATCCGCAGGTTCTGGCACGTGCATTCCAATGAAGCATCTCATGTCTGGCATAATATGTTCAATTTATATAACCAGAATCAATTTCAGTCTATGTCCAACGTCCCTGAAAACCTGAAGTATACAAAAACACATGAGTGGGTATCCATGAACGGCAATGTGGCCACTGTAGGTATCACCGACTACGCGCAGCACCAATTGACCGATATAGTATTCGTGGATTTCCCGAAGGTCGGGGAGACGAAGAAAAAGGGTTCCGTTCTTCTCACTGTTGAATCGGTGAAGTCTGCCGAGGATGTATTCTCTCCGGTAGACGGTGAGGTATCCGAGACAAACAAGAAGCTCGTCGATTCTCCGGAACTATTGAACAAGGATTCATACGCAAACTGGATGGTCAAGATGAAGGTCAGCGCGCCCCCTTCTGACCTGCTGAGTCCCGCGGACTACAGAAAGCATATTGGGGAGTAGATACGGATCGAAGGGACTCCTATTACTTCAGGGCAAAACAGAAGAATTTTAGGAGCAGGGCCGCTTTCAAGCTCGAACAGATACAGAAGGATTACGGCATAATCAAGAGTGATGGCGCGGTACTTGAGATAGGATCCTCGCCGGGCGGCTGGTCTGAAGTTGTTGTGAGCATAACAAGAGGGCCAATTCTTGCAATCGACATGGCAAGAATGGAAGAAATACAGGGAGTTCATTTTATCAAAGCAAACATAACGCGGCCGGAGGTCGAGAGTCAAATCATGGCATTTCTTGCAAACTCTGGTAGAAAATATTTTCAGGCTGTTATTTCGGATGCGATGTCCAGGACAACCGGGCATCACGATCTTGACCACTCCGCCTCTTACATGATCTGTGACAGGGTGATGGAGATCTGCCAGTCTTTCCTTTCCGAGAATGGCAATGCGCTGGTAAAGCAGTTCCAGGGGGATATGACTCAGGGGTTCAAGAGAAAATGGGAGAGATTCTTTGAATCTTCGAAAATTGTCAAGCCGAAAGCTTCGAGAGGAACAAGCTCGGAAGTGTATCTCCTATTCAAGGGCTTCCGGCGGTTGATCGGCTGAAAAGTGTTCTTTCATGTATGCAACAAAGCTCTTGTAAAATTCATAATCAAGAACGATAGCAATCCGCTTTTTTTCGTTGTTTTCTGTTATGTATGCGACAGCGTTCTTCTCGATTGACACCAAACGCTCTTCATCGACCCTGGAGAGGCCCTTGACCTTGTTTATCAGGAGGTTCCACTCCTCTACAAAATCCTCGGGTGTCTCTGACTTAAATGAATGTCTCATTATCAGCCTCTTCCTGACGGAGTGGCGGACAAGATCAAAGGCATGCACATTTTCCGTGTAAACCTGGGAATATTCCTCCTCTTCCATATCTATGCCATGAATACCAACAGTGAAGTGCCTGGCATATTTTATTGGCTCCATGTAAATTGGCGGAGGGACCATGACCTCTCCATATTCGGATAGAACCGTACCATAGATAAGCTCATAATCAGAAAGCGTGATCTCATACGGATCGTCCATGAATTTCTCAAGTGCTTCTATAGACTCCTCAGGGATCGAGACAAGTATCAGTTCGGGCCTGAAAGCCTGAAGTTCCCTCTCCAGTCTCTCGCCCTCACTTATGAGTCCTTTCACTCCACCAAAAACAAGTATTTCGGAACCGTTTGGCAAGCGAATTTCATCAATCATCGGTTATCCGCTTTCTTTCGTAATAGATCAACAAGGTTGTCCTTGTCGCCTGCATTGACTATTTCACTCTTGTTAACGACCGGTACGCCTGCAATGCTTTTCTTCTCCGTGCTGGCCTTAGTCACTACCATTGCATAATTCTCGAAAAGCTCGGATAAACTGGCAATCGCCCTGGCTTTCCTGTAATTATTAAGCTCGTCTGCCAGCCCCATTATTATTTGATCCGCAGCAACGTCGGTTGCCATGGCATCAAACGGCGTCTTTCTGAACGGGTACATGCTGAACCCGATTGATTTCATAAGCTGTAGAACTGCGCCATAAAACTCATTGACGAAAAGATTCTGATTCTCGTCAACCGGGGTATCTTCGAGGTGCTTCATCAGGTTGATCCTCTTCTTAAGATCAACAGCGAAAATATGCTGCAGCCTGTTGAAAACATCAAGCGTAGCAGCAGAACCGGATTCATAAAGGGAAATGCTTCTTCTTGAAACCCCAATCGTGCTGGAAACGTAACCTATGGAATACCTGTGCTCCTCCCTTATCTTTCTCAGGGATTCACCGTTTATGGAAACATAATATCCTCCGTGCGCAGAAAATATGTAAGGGCTTTCGCCGTCAAGGTATGCAATGTATGTTTCATACGTCATTATGGGTACTTCATGCCTGAAGTAGATGATCCCATCCTCAAGCGTGCCATTGCTCGCCCTGTTTCCCAGAACTATTGCGATGCATCCAAGGATCCTTGACACACTCATCAGGTCCCTAGCGCCCTCTTCACGCATTGTATCTATATTATAAAGGATCTTGATGAGGTACTTCTCATCGCCTCTCCTGGCAGCGATGTCAAATGTGGAAACTCCATCCAGATCAGGTTCTGCGAATTCAAGACCCCTGTTCCGCAATTGAACCATCAATTCCTTTAAAAGGAACCTTCTAAAATCTTCCACGGCTATATGTATTAATCGCAGTATATAAACATTATCGGATTCTCACCGCTTCCGGGGACACCTGC
>JAKATM010000116.1 GCA_021818765.1 Thermoplasmata archaeon
AGAAAGATATGTGAAGGCTTTGTCCGTTGATCCCTCACCGCCATTTCTTATCAATATCCCGTCATCACTCTTCAAGCCGCTAAATATATCTTCCTTAACCATGTATATGCATATCCAGCGCTCTATAATGCTTTGCGGCTTCTCAATCAGGTAGCTGATGTGCCAATAGCAAACCTATACCATTTGGTTAATGGCGTCAATGTCAAAAATCCTAGATCCATGAGCAACATATTTTACGGCATCCTTCCTGACTCTTCGTATATCCTTAAGAGAGTTTCCCTTCACAACAACAAGATCTGCGGAGTAACCGTTCTTAATTCTTCCTGAATTTTGGAGGCCAACGCACTCGGCTGCAAGAGACGTGGAAGCGGTCAGCGCTTTAGCAGGACCAAGGTATCTGGAGAGCCTTTCTATCTCGATAGCATTATCTCCATGCCTGCTGTTCTCGGCGCCAACAAAGTCTGTTCCCATCACGATTTTCAGGCCTGCATCGCGGGCAATCTCGATCTCCTTCGTAACATGCCGGTTTACGATCTCTGACCTGTTGACCCTGCTCTTTCCCCTGATCCTTGGAAGAAGATCCAGTCTGCCCTGATTATCCTTCTCCGCCATGTAGACGCTCATAGTCGGGATATAATAGATGCCTGCCTTCCTTATGCGCTCCGCTATATCCTCTGTGAGACCTATTCCATGCTCAATCGAATCTACACCTGCATCGATAACGTTGTTCAGGGCTTCTTCACCATACGCATGCGCTGTAACTTTCACGCCTGATCTATGGCCCTCATCCACTATTGCCTTCAGCTCCTCAACGGTAAGGTTTGGCAAAGGCCTATTCCCTGCAGCAAAGCCGCCGGAGGCGTATACCTTGATTACTGTTCCACCTTCCCTTATTACTTTTCTGACGGCGGAAACGCATTCCCAGGGACCGTCGCAGTAGTATGAATATGACAGGGCTTTTGCCATATCAAGCGGGAGTATCTTGAGATCGTCGTTTCCACCTGTCTGTGCCAGCGAGTGCCCGGATGCAATTACATTAGGACCTGTTATGTCGCCCTCGATCTCAGCCTGTGCTAGGTGGATAGCTGTTTTGCTTCCCAGATCCCTTACCGTGGTAAAGCCGGCCATCAGGAGGTTCCTCATATCGGTCACGCTTCTTATGGAGGCGAGTTCACCTGATATCAGGTTCCATTCGGCTATGTCCTCATAGCGGCAACCGAAGAAGTGCATATGTGCATCTATCAGCCCGGGGAGAATTGTCAGATCCTTTCCCTCTATGATATCCTGCCCTGTGTGAGGAAATTTTCCCTCTCCCACCTCAGCAATTATGCCTTCTTTGCTGATTCCTACCCAGCCTTCCTCGAAAATATCTTTCCCGTCAAAAATGCGTCCCTTGAAGTACCTTTCCGCCGAAGCCATGATCCTGAGTAGGGTAACGCGGTTTAAAGGTTATCGTCCGACTCTGCGAAAGTGTTAATTTATTCTTGCTGCTAGACGTTGGATTTAGAGGCTCCACCATCTACGAAGAAAGTGCTTCCCGTAATGTACGATGCCTCTTTTGAACAGAGGAATGCAACCATTGAGCCTATTTCCTCTGGAGAGGCCAGCCTCCCAAGCGGAATCTGTGACTCGGACCTCTTCCTTACTATATCAGGGCTAATACCTTCCTTCTCCGCCGCATAATTCATCAGATTGACCTGCCTCTCGGTAGCGACAAGGCCCGGACAAACGTTGTTTATCCTGATGCCCATGGGCGCTAATTCAATTGAGAGGGTCTTTGCAAGCCCGGCCAGAGCTGGCCTGAATGAATTTGATATTACGAGGTTGGGCAGGGCCTCCTTTGCTGATCTCGATAATATGTTGACAATAGATGATCCCTCCTTCATAAGCGGTACAAATGATCTTGTAAGGCGGACAACGCTCATGAATAGGGTTTCGAAGTACCTGAACCATGTTTCATCAGTTACTTTGAGGAATGCCATGGGATCCGGACCGCCGACGTTGTTGACCAGAATATCGGCGCTTCCAATCCTTGCTTTCACGTATGAAGAGAGCTTCTCTATATCGGACGCGATAGAAATATCGCAAGCAAAAGTGTTTGGATCATGTCCTGTGACATCTTTTATCTTCTTTTTCGCCTTCAAGAGGTTTTCCTCGTTCCTGGAAACGAGGATGACATCGCTGCCCTCAGATGCAAGCTTGATTGCTGCACCGAATCCTATGCCAGCGCTCGCACCGCACACGACTGCTTTTTTGCCTTTCAATGCATAATCCATGTTATGATCATCTTCCCATGATTCGTATCAGTAATCAGTGCGCAATCGTCTGCGCCTGCTCTCTCAGGAACTGTGCAAGGTAGTAGAAGGAACCGGTGCCTTTTCCGGTGCTCCCGCTCATCTTCCAGCCAACGAAAGGCTGGGAACCTACTTTCGCACCGGTCGAACCTCCTCTTTCCCTGTTTGCATATAAAACGCCAACATCAGCATTATCGAAGTAATACCTTATCTCAGCAGGATCCTCGGAGAATATTCCTCCTGTGAGGCCGTACTCTGAACTGTTTACCTCATTCACGGCCTCCTGAAGAGTCTTGAATTTTCTGACTGCAAGAATGGGCAGGAAGAGCTCATTTCTTACAAGGGATGCGTCGGCTTTCAGATCGTATATGATCGTGGGCTCGACATAGTAGCCGCTGCCATCAATTGCCTTGCCTCCTGTCAATATCTTGCCCTCCCTGGTGAATGTCTCCTGGAGGGACTTGAACTTCTCAAATGCAGCTTTATTCACTACAGGGTTGAGAAATGCCTCCTTCTTCCTAGGGTCGCCGATAATAATTTTAGAGGTTCGTTCCTTAAGCTTTTCCAGAAATGAATCATAAATGCTGTCCTGTACGAAGAGAAGAGAGGATGCACTGCATTTTTGCCCTGCATACCCAAAGCTTGCCCTCACCACACCCTCGACAGCTTTCTGCATGTTGGCTTTTGCTGTTACTATGATGGCATCTTTACCGCCCATTTCAGTTATCACAGGTTTTGGTCCCTTCTCTGTCGCACGATGGTAAATGTCCATCCCAACCTCTCTGGAACCAGTGAATACTATACCGCCAATCTTGGGATGTTCTGCCAAAGTTCGGCCGACGATGCCGCCTGAACCTGAAACAAAGGCAAGTACCTCCTTTGGTACGCCGGCTTCATGCATCAGCTTGACCGTCAGGTATGATATTATAGGTATATCGCTGGATGGCTTCAGAACAACCGCGTTTCCCGTAATAAGGGGGCCGACTGTCATTCCAACGGTAATCGCATAGAAATTGAAGGGAGGTATCACTGCAAAGACCCCGTAAGGCTTCATGATGCTGACGCTTTCCTCGTTGTCGTAACCCTTTCCTGTGAATCTGACGAAGCCTTCGTTTTCTATTAGGTTCAATGCATAGTACCTGATGAAGTCAAGTGCCTCGTCAACATCTGCCATTGCCTCATACCTGTTCTTGCCATTCTCAAAAGCTTCTATTGCAGATATCAGGTATCTATTTTGTCTTATAAGTGCATAAGCTCCAAGAAGGATTCTGGCCCTTTCCTCATAGCCAAAGTTATACCAGGCCCTGTAGTTTTCATGCAGCATATTGACTGCTTTTTCCACACTTTCCTTCGACGAAAGCTGGAATGTGGCGATCTTCTTTCCATCAATCGGGCTGATATCCTCTATCTTCTTTTCCTCAACGACTTCGCCGGATATAAGGTTCGGATACTCTTTCCCAAAGTAAGATTCCGCTTCCTTAAGCGCCTTTTCATAACTTGAGTCAAACTCTTTCTCTTTACCAGCTTGCTGCAGCCTTCCAAAAGTATTTTCATTCTCAAACATGCTTCAACATCACTTGAGAATACATTAATATATTCCGTTCATGCGATAAGGATGTGCCCGCACAAGTGGTAGTGCCTTTATTGGATAGGCAAAAAGGTAATCCTTGCGATTGTTCTTCCTCTTTTATGAAGAAAAAGCTGAACGGTCTGTTTCCAATTCTTCTGACACCTTTCACCGATGACATGAACGTGGATTTCGACACGCTGGCGAAGCTAGTTGAATATTATCGAAAAAGCCATGTTGACGGCTTAACCTGCCTTGGCGAGGTTTCTGAGGTCGATCTCCTTAATGAAGAGGAGAAGCGATCTATCCTGCAGAGAGTCATCGAGGCAGTGCATGGTGAAATGCCTATTATCGCGGGAGCTGGCAGGGGCTCAATAAATCCAACTAAAGCCGCCGTAAAAGAGGCATTCAACCTTGGGGCTTCCGCAGTGCTGGTTCCTCCTCCTAAGGTTCAGGCAATGAAAGGAGAAGAGATCTACGATTATTATGTGCAGCTTGACGATGTTTCAAAGGGATCTATCATAATACTAGATAATCCATCGCTTGGATATCCATTAATTTCCGTCGACACAGTAACAAGACTGGTGAACGATTCAAGAAATATCAAGGGAATAAAGGTCGAGGAACAGCCAAGCATCCTTAAAATAGTGGCACTGAGAAAAAGCCTTGGAGATAGTGTTGCAATCTATGGAGCATCCCATGGCAGGAGTCTTTTCTGGGAGATGGAAAGAGGCATTGATGGCGTGATAACTTCTGCTCCTATACCGTCACACATGCTTAGGATTTGGGAGCTTTTTCATGAAGGCGAAAGGGGAAAAGCATACGAAGCTTTTCTGGCTTCGCTCCCAATGGCCTATTTCATGCAGGAAAGACCTGTCGCCGTGAAAAAGGAGATCCTCAGGCATCTCGGAATATTTCCTAACAATCTAGTCAGGAAAAGTGCGGATGCACTGGATGATCTGACCGCAATGGATCTTGACAGACTTGTGGATTGGACAATTGAGAAATTCAAGGACCTGCCTTGATTAGTTTCTGCCATCCTCTCCTCCCTGAAGGGTCGGAGCTTTCTTGCTCAAAAAG
>JAKATM010000117.1 GCA_021818765.1 Thermoplasmata archaeon
CTCAGGCCCGCCATTCATCATTCCGGAGGTGGCTAGAACTATCTGGTTATCCACGGAATCGCATATGTTCTGCCTCTGCTCCCTGGTCTCGACTTTCTTGAATATGGGGCTAAGGAAAGGGTTCTCCCCCTTTATCATGATACTCTCCCTCAAGCCCTTGTTCAGGAATTCCGGATAGGCTGCATGGATTGCTGTCGCCTCCATAATCATTCCATCAACGTATACAGGAACATTTTTTATCATCCCTTCCCGCATTGCCTGTTCAAGGACCAGCATGACCTCCTGGCTCCTTCCGACCGCAAAAACCGGTATCACTACCGATCCCCCTCTTTCAAAGGTTCGGTTCACTATATCTATCAGCGTGTTTGAAGCATCCGTTCTGGTATAGAAGTAATCATCCCTCCCGGCATAGGTTGATTCTGTCATAAAGGTCTCAACCCTGGGGAACTTGTTGTTTGCCGGGTTGAAAAGCCACGATTTTTCGAATTTCACATCGCCGCTCAGAACTATGTTGTAAAGACCGTCCCCAATATGCAGGTGAACGGAAGATGACCCTAGGATATGACCCGCATTATAAAGGGTGAGCCTCATGTCCCTTGTTATGTCGGTGGTTTCGTTGTATCTCAAAACAACCGTTCTTTTGAGCATCTCCCTTATATGTTTTGATTCGTATGGGGCCTTGTGACCCTCAGCATGGGCAACCTTAATGTAATCATTCTGAAGGAGTGCAGAAAGGTCTCTCGTTGGTTGCGTCATGTAAACCGGCCCGTCATATCCATACTTGAAGAGTATGGGCAGCAGTCCGGAGTGATCAAGGTGTGCGTGCGTAAGCACAACCGCGTCTATGGATGAAAATGGCTGCACTTCAGGGAGATAGAGATACGGAGCGCCTTCCCATGGCTGTTCGTCTATGTCATTGGAATTGAGCATTCCGACATCAACCAGCACCTTTGAGTTGTTGGTGCTTACCAGGGTTGAGCTGCGTCCAACCTCCCTGTGCCCGCCCAGGGCAGTGATCCTGATCCAGGTTTCACCCGGCATTGGGGGAATATTCAGCTTCTCGCCAAGCTTGTGCAGGAATTCCTTCCTTTCCTGCTTCACGTCGCGCAGGAATTCACGCATCTCCTTTACAGTCCGGGAATTTATGGGTGGTGCCCTGACGACCCTTGGTGACCATTTAGTCGCTGATTTGATCTGAACAATAAGATCAGAATTTCTGGATGTGATTATCGACGGTTCGTCTGCTTCAAGAACCACCTCGCCAGTATCGGGTTCAAAGTACACATCCTGAAGCCCAGCTTTCTCCGGAACGATGCTTTTTATCTGATCCTCAGCTTCCTTCTCAGGCATCATTATTGAGGGGTCTGGTCTGATGGCGATTCTCCTCCTCATCTCCTGGGCAATCTGTTTTGCAAGATCCTCCCTTTTTGAAAAGAGGTTTTCATCCTTTGTATATACAACTATGGTTGGCCCTTCGTAATCTACCTCTGTAATCTGATTATTTGGGTACAGCTTGTCAAATATCTGTCTCGCTTCTGACAGGTAATCTCTAAAAGACATTACTACTAACTCTCCATTAAACTAGTATAAATCGAATTTGAATTGTAGGATAAAATAAATAATTATTGAGGGATTTTAAGTTTTTTAATTCTTTCGGCTACTTCTTCTTCTGTTAAGTCGACGTATCCATTCTTGCTATCGATTACAGCTATATCAATTTTGCCACCGGACGCAGAGTCTCTCTGTTTTGCAGCAGATATAGCCCTTATTACCAGATCGATTCCATCGTCAACCTTGAGGTCCTTGCTGTAACCAGTCTCAAGAACACCATACACAAATGGCGAACCTGAACCGGTGCTGGCATATACATCTTCGACAGACCCGCCTGCAGCATCTACAGAGAATATGTGTGGAGACTTATCCATGCCGCCAATGAGTATCTGTACCATATATGGATAGTATTTTGACTGATTAAGAATGTTGGACAGCAGTGTCGCAACAGCTTCAATGGGCATGTTGAATTTCCTCTGAAGCCTGTAGATTTCAAGCTCTGCCTTCATGTATCTTACAAGCACCTGGGCATCTCCAACCAGACCGGCGATTGTCATCCCCGCGTAGGTGTCAATCTGATGGAGTTTCTTTCCATCCTTGTGCATGATGAAATGATCCATTGTCACTCTTCTCTCAGTACCCATAATAACAGTGTCTTTCAGGGTTATACCGACCGTAGTCGTTCCAGTTTGTAAGGTTTGATCCATTTTTTCACGTCCAGAAAAGAACGAGAGTTGATTTAACAATCCTATTAAATATTTTCTAATATGCTTACGCTTCAAAGAACCTAACATCCCGGTCAAATTTTGACAAGAAGCTTTTGCAGATTTTCCTCATATTGTGATGAGACTGTATCAATGATATTTTATATCAAAATGAAATAAAGCTGTACACATTGGGGAGCTCGCAAAGGGCTGAGAGGGTATGGAAAGCCGACCCATTGAACCTGATCCGGGTAATGCCGGCGGAGGAACCTGAATATGAGTGATGAACAATTTCTGGAACGAGGAGAACTGAATCCTGGTAAATCTGGAACCTACCATAGAGTGACTGGACAATCTCTTTTCATTTCAACGTCGTTTGGTTTTTTCATATGGGGGATCGTGGCAGATCTTGGACCATCATCACTTTCGTGGCCCTTTCTGGCAAATATATCTTTTCAGCAGGAACTCATACTTCTCATCTGTGCTCCACTGGGAACGCTGCTTGGAAACGTTTTCATAGGGGTTCTGGCAGACCACATAGGGCGAAAAAAGACTTTCATTATAACAATGATGTCATATGCTGCGGGAATACTTGCAGTCTCTATCTCTCTCAATTATTTTCTGTTTATTGCTGGTCTCTTTCTTGCCGGTTTGGGCGTTGGAGGGGAGGAGGCACCATCGCTCGCTCTCATAGCTGAAGATACGCCAGTCAAGGAGAGGTCTAGAAACCTGACACTTGCTCCTAATTTTAACAACGCAGGTAGTGCATTCACTGCCGCTCTTCTCATGGTTTCTCCGCTGATAGGCATCTTCGAGGATAGAATTTTTCTGCTTATTTCTGCCTTTGCAGTGATAGTGTACCTTGTCTACGCAAGGTTCAGAATGCCGGAGTCCTTCAGGTGGCTAAACACGAAGGGGAGAAGGGAAGAAGCCAAGATCATATCCACAGATCTCGGGATACAGGGGGAAGAGATACACATCCGGGAACCAAACAAAAAATTCAGTTTTGCCATTCTGGTTGCCATGGGGGTATCGCAATACCTCACTTTCGGCCTCATGGCTTTCATAATCGAACCACTTGAATTTGGCAATGTCGACTATCTTCCCATCAGTCTGGTAGCTCTAATCGGAGCGACAATAGCGGGATTCATTGCAGTTCCACTGATCGCTAAGGGCAGGAAAAATTACACGCTATTCGCTTACGGAGGAGGTTTCTTGACAATGCTGTCCATCCTGCTGCTTTCGGGAACGCTCGAAAACTTCCTCATATTTATGCCTCTGTTGTTTGTAAATATGTTCTTCAGCGAATTCGCGTGGGTGTCCAGGACAAATCTGGAACCAGAATTATTCGCGACGCAACACCGATCCACCATGATTGGGCTAATTCGGGTATTTCCAATGGTTGCGTATATTTTCTCAATTTTCCTGACGGGTGGATTTGGCCTTGAGTACACATTGGCTTACAATCTTGGACTTTGGGGGTTGGGCCTTGTAGCCGCCATTATCTGGTTTGCACGTGGTACTGAGACCAGGGACATCAGTACGGATTTCCTCATTAAAGGAAAATCAAAGGGAGATCATCTTGAATAATGTGTCCAATTGTAATGAGACCTTCCCGTTCAGAGATTAAAAAATATGTGGTAAAAAATCCTGAGGACATCTTCCGTGTCCCCCTCGCAATATTCCATGAACCTTGATCGGTCACTTAGCCAAAGATGCTTTATTGCTTGGCCTACAGTCATTCCATCGAGTATCACATTCTCTTTCTTCCTCCTGAGTTCCAGGCCCGAATATCTTGGGTGGACAACTACATCCCGAAGCTTCCTGATTCTGTAATCTTCGACCGCCTCCAGGTCTTCTGCAATAATATACATCATATCAGTAACTACGGCGGTTCCGGAGTAATACTTAAAGTTCCAGAGCTGATCAGAATAAGATAGCTTCCGCAGCTTTGACTGAATGAGCGGAATGTCATAACCGCTGTGGTTGTAGCCTATTATGACATTTGGCTGGTATTCTCCTAGGAATTTGTCCATATTCCTGAGAATCTTCAGCTCTGACAATTTAGAGTCATCATCTGCAACTAAAACCCTCGTCTTTATCGGGGCAGACCCGTAACTCATGGAAACAGCGATGATTCTCTCATCATTCAGGAAATCATCCTTCTTCTCTATCAGTGTTTCCAGATCAAGTGAAATGATCCGAGGGGTTTCAAGCGAATTAAAAACACGCTTCAGGAATGAGATTGAATTAGGAGGATCCATATAATCAGAAAAACTCAATGTATTAAACAATTTTCGGTCAAAGGAAGTTCTCTGCGTACTTTCCTGAAGTGTATGGAAAATAGTTATGTTTATGTAGAAGAACAAATATACCTGCCTATGCAGGTCTCGGATACCGGTGAATTATCCCTGTCGCAGCCCTTGGAAAGTGATATGGAATCTAGCAGGCAGATCAGGCAAAAATCTGCCGACTCCAGGTTGAGGAAGATGAAGGAAGAATTAGAAAAAAGATCGGAA
>JAKATM010000011.1 GCA_021818765.1 Thermoplasmata archaeon
TCCGATCTGAAGAGGAGACTATGCACATAATGAGCTATGTGCCTGATCCGAGAATGCCTGAACCGGAAATAATCAATGGAAAGAAGTATTACAGGGGAAGAACGATCTTTTCCAGCATCCTTCCGGAAGGATTGAATGTCAAGTTCAGGAGCAAGCTCTGTTCTGGTGCGAAAGATCGCTGTGAATACGAAGACCGGCCTGAAGACAAGGACGTCCTGATAATAAATGGAAAGATGACAACTGGTACAATTGACGAATCTGCGATTGGTCCCTTCTCAGGTATCATAATAGACAAAATATTCAGGAAATTTGGGGCGCAGGAGAGTTCCAAGTTTATCGACCGCATGACGAGGCTCGCAGTAGGATTCATCAGCAGCCGGGGTTTCTCTACCGGTATTGCAGATTATGATATACCAGAAAATGCGGTTGCGCAAATTGCCGAGATATCAGAAGAGGTTGTTGAGAAGATTAACAAGGTCATAGAGAGCTATAACCAGGGCCAGCTTGAGTCAATGCCGGGTAGATCGCTCGAGGAAACCCTTGAAATGGAGATACTTGGGCTTACAGGCCAGGTTCGTGACGAATCTGGTAAGATTGCAAGCGCCCATCTGGGTCTGAACAATCCATCTGTCATCATGGCGAGATCCGGTGCAAGAGCAAAGATGCTGAATATTTCAGAGGTCGCTGGAATGGTAGGGCAACAGTCAGTCAGAGGCGGAAGAATTAACAGGGGTTACAGTGGCAGGACACTTCCCCATTTCAGGAAGGGAGACATGGGAGCATATGCAAGAGGTTTCGTGCAGTCTTCCTACAAGAAGGGACTGGAACCCCTTGAATATTTCTTCCACAGTATTGGAGGCCGTGAGGGACTTGTGGATATAGCCGTTAGGACATCGCGTTCCGGTTATATGCAGAGAAGATTGATTAATGCGTTCGAGGACCTTAAGGTTGACGAGAACAGAAGGGTAGAGGATACTGTTGGAGAGATTGTACAGTTCAAGTACGGCGAAGATGGTGTCGATCCAACGAAGAGCGACCATGGAAAAACCGTGGACATGGATTTCATCCTCATGGACGAGGAGCACGAGGTGAAACAATGAACGTGATCCTCTGGAAAGACAGCAAGAAGAACGTTGAAAGTATTGTATCGAGTGCTCCATGCCTGTATGCTGTTGATTTTAACCTTCCCGAAGAAGTGCCAAAGGAAGGTTACATTGCATCCGACATGAAGGCTGCGAGATACCGGATCACCATCAGTTCTGCAGAACCCATCAAAAAGCAAAAGAACATAATCAGGAAGAAGAAGGAGGGCCTCAAGGCAGTCTTGAAAATAGAGAGCATACAGGAAATATCCCCGATACCGCTTTCTGAATTCTCTCTTCCATTGGAAGGCCTTAAGACTTTTGCGATAGTCGAGCGGCTCTCCATGAAGATAACTGAAAAAGAGCCCCTGGAGGGAATCATAAATGCCGAGGAGCGGAAGGTAATGGATAAGGCAAAGGATATGGGAATAGTCTTGCCTTATTCAGTCGTCAGAGACATAGCGTCAAAGATTAAGGGACTTCCAGAAAAGGAGATAAAGTCCATTCTGCACAGAGTGGACGAGGAAGTCAAGCGGAAGCAGATCGATCCATACGAGGCTGTAGGCATAGTTGCTGCGCAAAGTATAGGGGAACCCGGTACACAGATGACCATGAGGACTTTCCACTTTGCGGGTGTCAGGGAAATGAATGTCACACTCGGTCTTCCAAGACTCATAGAGATCGTTGACGCAAGGAGAACCCCCAGCACCCCGTCGATGACGGTCTACCTTAAACCCCAATTCCAGGGATCAAGGGAGGCAGTCGAGAGCGTCATAAAGCTCATAGAAAACACTGCGCTTCTGGATGTCTGCGACATAGAAACTGATACAGTGAATATGTCTGTTGCCATTATACCCATCAAGAACACGATGGCAGAGCGTCTCATAACGCAGGATGACCTGATAAATTCCCTTTCCAGGCTTAAGGGCAAGGTTCTCAATATAGAGGAAGGCAAGAAGTCTGCCGGCATCGTAGTGAAACCTGTTCAGGAATCATTCAAGAAACTCTACCAGTTACAGGAACAGCTGAAATCCCTGACAATCAAGGGTGTCCCCGGTATAAAGAGGGCAATGGCAAGACTTGAGCCATCCAAGGACTGGGTCATATACACGCAGGGATCAAACCTTCGTGGAGTTCTTGACATTGATGAGATCGATACAAACAGAACATTCACAAACGACATCAGCGAAATTTATGATGTGCTGGGCGTGGAGGCTGCAAGGAATGCTGTATTTCAGGAAGCACTGAGGACTTTGCAGGAGCAGGGACTGGAAGTCGACCAGAGGCATCTTATGCTTGTATCAGACATGATGACTCTAACTGGACAGGTTAGGGCCGTAGGTAGGCAGGGAATATCAGGCAAGAAGAGCAGCGTGCTTGCTAGGGCGGCCTTTGAGATAACGACGAAACACCTGCTTCATGCCGGCATCTCTGGCGAGATAGACCCACTGACTGGAGTTGCGGAGAATATTATAGTCGGGCAACCAATCACCCTGGGAACTGGTTCAGTAAATCTGGTGTACCGTAAAGGAAACTGAATGGTAAATGAAAGACATTGTTGTTGACAACAAGATAATGGGCTATATCGCCATATTTGAAAGAATAGCACACACAGAACTCAAGGAATGCCTGGAAAACGAGGACATGATAGTCTTCATAGTTGGCGAAAAGAAGATGGCAGAACTATTCAAGCGCAATCCATCATTTGTATCTGAGCTCAAGCAGAAGACGAACAAGCACATACTAGTTGCAGAAGCATCGCATGATCTAATCAATTTTGTCAGGAATATCTTCTTCCGTCTCGGTGTGAAGGAGATACAGGTCAACTGGAAGGAAGGGACAACTGATGTTCTTGTATCGGTAGACCCGATGGAGATTGGAAAGGCGATAGGAAAAGAGGGAAGGAACATTAAACTATTCAGGGATACTGTCCAGAGGTTCTTCAATATACGGAATCTCGCTATAAAACAATGATAGATATCTTACTTTTATTTTATAATTTAAAATATGCCGCGTGGTCGCTTGCCTGCATCGTCTTTAATGCCTCCTTTGCGAAGCCCAGATAACCTTATTTGCAATAATTATAACATGTCTCTTTATATCCATTGATATAATATCCAGTGCGAAATAATGAGCTTCAACCAACCGGAAGACGAGAATCCAGAAAACATTCGTGTTATACTCCCCAACAGAAAGAAGGGGGAGATGTTCGGGTTAGTTGAGAAGCTATCGGGTGCATCTCGTCTAAGTGTAATGTGCGAGGATGGTTTCACGCGTAATTCCAGGATACCTGGAAAGATGAAGAAGAGAATGTGGATACGCGAAGGCGACCTAGTTATCGTTAAGCCTTGGGAATTCCAGAAAGACAGGGCCGACGTCGTCTACAGATATACCCAGACGCAGGCAGGTTATCTTAGCAGAAACAGGATTCTTCCTGAAGTAATAAACATGTTCAAATGACAGCAGAAGATCGATCGGCACTTGAACAGTTGATTTTTTCCAAGGAGTTCCTCAGAACCGAAGATCCAGGCAGGAAAACACAGGACATAGTCTTTGATCTGAGAACGCTCAAGGCTGTTTTCGAGAGCATGAAGAAGTACAACATAGATTACCTGGACTATCCAATCATGTCAGGAAAGGAGAGTATTGTATTCAAGGCTTACAGCAAAAAGAGGCCTATTGTTGTCAAGATATTCAAGATGTCAACGCTCCGGTTCTCAAACCTTTATCTGTATGTTCACGGAGACAGGCGATTTGAGAATGAAAAGAAGGATCGATCCCGGATTGTTTATCTCTGGGCAAGGAAGGAATTCATCAACCTAAGGACTGCAAGGGAATGCCACATAAATGTGCCCATGCCCATAGGCTTCCACCAGAACATAATAGTAATGCAATACCTTGGAACAAAAGCATCCCCAGCACCGGAACTACGCAAATCACCCATAAACATGGAAGATGCTTTCAAACAGGTCAGGGAAAGCATGCGCCTCCTCTACACAAAGGCAAAACTTGTTCACGCTGATCTCAGCGAATATAATATGTTAACATATCGGGGCAGGGTTTACATGATCGACTTCGGCCAGTCAGTCAGCAACGAGCATCCTTCTGCCATGTTATTCCTAGAAAGGGATGTGAAAAACGTCTGCAATTTTTTTAACAGGAAAGAGGTTAAATGCAATGTTAACGATCTCCTCTCCTTCGTTACCGGTGAAACCGAATGATAGCTGGAACAAAGAAAATACCTAAAGATAGAATTGCTGCTGTTATAGGCAAAAATGGGGTTACCCGCAGGGAAATAGAGGAAAAAGGACACGTCATCCTACAAATAGACTCTGCCGAGGGTGAGGTATCAATAATCCAGAAAGACGACGCACTCAAGGCGACGCTTACATCCTCCGTTATACAGGCTATTGGGAGGGGGTTCAGCCCCGAAAAGGCCTTCCTTCTATTCGAGGAAGACTACACTTTATACATAATATCACTGAGAGAATTTGCCAAGCCGGGAAGCCACAGAATTGGCGAGATTAAGGGGAGGCTGATTGGCAGGAACGGCAGGACCAGGCAGATCGTAGAGGAGATGACTTCAACTCACATTTCAATATATGGTGATACCGTGTCCATTATTGGGGATTACATTTCCATTGAATATGGAAAGGAAGCCATTATGCGCCTCATTTCAGGTAGTAAGCAGAGAACCGTTTACCAGTACCTGGAAAAGCAGGTCAAGAACATCAAACTCAAGAAGCTTGAAGAATCCTTCAGGTAGTTTCTGGCAATTCATTTATTTCCTAGTATAAGAGATGTAGGATTGACAGAATCATTATAAATGGCTTTCACAAACCATAATGTATCTATCCATGTGCAATTGAGGATATGGCGCGCCGGACAGGCAAGAACCTTATATTCCTTTCAGATACAGGAGAAAAGCGGGGTAGGGTAGTTAGGAAATCCCGACGGGCTCATAACCCGTAGATCAATGGTTCAAATCCATTCCCCGCTATTGCAGTGTTTTTTTGAAATTTCCTCTATTATGGCATCCACGTCACTTTCGTTATTGGTCGCTTCACAATTTAAGCCAAGTCGTCTGGCAGCTTCGTAAGTTGGTCTTCCTATGCAGAATATCTTCTTCGATAGTTGCACAGAATTCAACTTGGACCCTAGCTCTTTAGATAAGCTTCTTGCCTCCATCGAGGAGGTTATTATTATCCCCCTGCATTCTTGATCTATGACGGCAGCTTCAAGATCTGGCGGATGCACTTCTACAATATCATAAAGATCAAAACACCTGTAAGCGAAGCTATTTGAAGCAAGATATTTATCCAGTATCTCATTATGCTGCCTGCTACGGCAGAGAGCAATGCGGGAAGTTTTGGTCGCATGCTTGGAGACAAGGGTTGAGAGCCCGGTAGAATTCTGCTCTTTTGCAACAAGAACCTTAAACCGGGAATCTATGAAAGGCTCAGCAGTTTTTTTTCCAATGCACATTATTGTAAAATTGCCACTAACTCCTGCTCTCATGAAAATTTGAGAACCAATGCTGCTCGTAATAACAATGAAATCAGGGGAGTACTCTTCTATATGGTGCTTAAATTCATTGATATCAATATTTTCAACTATCCTTGTAAGTGGAATGTTCTTGACATAGAAACAGTCAGCCACAACTGTTTGCCTGCTCTTCTCAGCCGGCCGGGTGGTGATCAGGTAGTTTCCTTTTTCCATCTGTAACCAAATCCATCCGGTATCTTTTCCTTCAGGCCTCTTGCAAATGCTGACCCTTCTTTAACACTACTAACGGAAGTTTCAAAGTCTTTGTAACCCCTTCCAACGAGCGAATATACCCTTACAAATATTCTTGCGGTATTTGTTCCACGGGCGAGAACGGCGACCGGATCGTTGCATGATAACTTGAGCTCGGAAAGTATGGATCTTTCGAGGTAGAGTTCTGAAAGGGCATTCTGGTCTGATAATTTCTTGAGGGTCAGGGCATGCTCAGATCCGGAGAGTGCAGTAACTGCTATAATACCCTGATTTGCGGCCGGTGGAAATGAATGAACATCAAGTTCATAGGCGTTCTCAGTTATATTAAGCCTGTCATATGCGGCCTTTGCCATTATGATGGCATCGTACTGTCCTTCCCGGTATTTCCTCACTCGCGTCTCAATATTGCCTCGAATGCTCTTCACAGTCAGGTCAGACCTGATAAACTTTAATTCAAGGCTCCTTCTCATGCTAGAGGTTCCAACTACGGATCCGGGTTCTATACGTTCAAGGGGAACCTCGGAAATAAGCATATCCTCTACTGGACCTCGAGCAATAGCGCCGGCAATTACCACATTATCCGGAAGAATAGTGGGTATGTCTTTCGCACTATGTACGGCAATGTCTATACTTCCATTGATAATCTGCTCATTCAGGGCAGAGACAAAAACACCAGTTCCGCCCATGCTGGATATTGGGGACTCTTTGTCGATATCTCCCGCTGTTTCGATCTCGATAATCTTTGCGTCTATCCCGGATCTTCTGAGGACATCTGCTACCATGTCTGTCTGAATACGCGCCAGCTTGCTGTTCCGTGTTCCAATTCGTACTAGATTCATTGCCTGAAGAACTCCTCTGTCATCGATATGAATTTTTGCAGATCATCATACGTATGTGCGAAACTAACGAAATTTGTTTCAAACGTGCTGGGCGGCATGTATATACCTGAGTCCAGTGCAAACCTGAAGTAACGCAAAAACTGCTTCTGGTCTGATCCGATCGCATCGGAATAACTCCTCACGCTTTCCTTTTCAAAAAATATCTGGAACATTGTACCTATTTGATTTATGGTGCACTTCACTTTCTTCGAAATGGTCTCTGACAGTTCGGAGCACATCTTTCCCGTCATCTCGGAGAGTTTTGAATAATTTGCCCCTTTCAGTGCATGAAGGGTTTCTATTCCGCCGAGCATGGACAGCGTATTGCCTGAAAATGTACCTGAAACATATGTTCTCCCTTCCGGAGACACATTACTCATGATGTCATCGCGGCCGCCAAATGCTCCTATAGGCAGCCCTCCACCGATGATCTTTCCCAGCGTTATGAGATCCGGGACGATGCCAATCTGACTGTGGTATGCACCATAGTGGAACCTGAATCCTGTGATTACCTCATCAAAAATAAGGAGAATATCGTTATCTGAGGTCACCTCTCTCAGCTCTGCAAGGAAGGACTTTTCAGGAAGGATCACCCCTGCATTGCCCATAACTGGTTCAACTATTACTGCCGCTATTTTCCCGGCTTTCTCCTTGATTACTTTTTTGAATGAATCAATTTCATTGAAGGATGCAACTGCAACAGATCCGGCGACTTCATCAGGAACACCAGGAGAAGAAGGTTCACCATGGGTCAATGCACCGCTTCCTGCCTTTATAAGTGCATAGTCATGAGATCCATGGAAGCATCCTTCAGCCTTTATGATGATTTTTCTTCCGGTGAAAGATCTTGCAAGTCTTATGGCATGCATCGTTGCTTCTGTCCCTGACGAGGTAAACCTCATTCTTTGCATTGCTGGAACCGCACTCTTTATCAAGGTACCAAGATCAATCTCGAACTCTGTAGGGGCGCCGAAATTCACCCCTATTTCGCTTGCTTTTGAAAGTGCCTTCTTCATCGAAGGGTGAGCATGTCCCAAGATTAAGGGGCCATATGCAAGGCAATAGTCCGTATAACTAGTTCCATCTATGTCATAAATTCTAGAACCACCTCCTTTCGCAATGTATCTAGGATAAGGATCATAGTATCTTACTGGTGAATTGACTCCCCCAGGGAACAGATTCTTAGCTTTCGAGTATTCAGCAGACGACTCTGTCATAGCTGGAAATGACATATTGAGATTTAACGTTGCCACCCACTCAAACGATTAGCTTTTCTTTATCACCCAAATGTAGCGATAAACTTCGAAAATTAGATTTGCTGCAGAGAAATCTGGAATGAAGGTTCAAGGTTTTGATATGAAGGCGATCGCAATTCCCAGGGAGTCCGCGGAAAAGGAGTTAAGGCCCATCCTCAGATCCGGTATTGTTGACAAGAAAAAGAGGATAACCGCCGATCAAAACTATGTCTATGTTCCCATCCTCTCTGGAGCGCCTGCAACATCACGCAGAGTTGTTGATGTTGATCTTAAGGAAAGATCTGTTCCTGAATCGCCGTTGAACACCATCTCAAGGAAAGCCAAAGAAGCAGGATTAATAGAGGCTATTTTACCAAGAAGATGGGTCAGGTACGGGAATTCTGTCTTGATACGCTATGATGGGCCTGATCCAAAGATCCTTGGTAAAATTATCGGTGAAGTGCTGGGAGCTAAATCCGTCTACAGATATTCTGGCGGCATAAGCGGCGTGTTACGGGTTCCTTCGCTTGAGTTAATTTTCGGGATTGGTGGTCCCGTTACACACCTTGAAAATGGAATAAGGTACACATTCGACCCTTCAAAAGTCATGTTTTCGCCTGGTAACGTCGGTATTCGTGCATCCATGAAGCACATGGACGCGCGTGGTAAAATAATATACGACATGTTTGCCGGGATAGGATATTTTTCAATTCCTCTTGCCAAATATGGTCACCCACGCCATGTTTATGCTGTTGAAATAAACCCCGCCTCATATGAATATCTTCTCCTCAATTTACAGAGAAATAGAGTGCAGAATATTTTCACAACATACAACTCCGATTGTTCATCGATAACCATTTCGGAAAAGGCAGATATTATTGTTATGGGACACTTCAACTCCCCCTCTTATATCTTGAGTGCTTATAATAATGCCAAGACTGGAGGAACAATTATGATGCATCATCTCGTTTCAAGCGAGAATCTTGAGCACCCTGAGGGCGAGATTGGAAAAAAGTTCCAGGATCTTGGGATAAAGCATGAAGTCTCGTCAAGTCGTGTTGTAAAATCATATTCGCCCCACCACTGGCATGTGGTCACTGAAGTTGTGATCCTGTAATTCTTGATATTTTGGATTTTTCACAGAAGTAGTGCATCTCGTATTATCTGCGGCATATAATCTATCTTTAGATAATATGATAAATCCCTTTATATTCAATTCAACGATACTATTGCATGGATGCAGTAGTCCAGAATATCTATGACTACTCTGGTGAAATTGGTAAAACGCTCAACGGTGCAGTAAAAGAAGAACTTAAAAAGAGGCTAGCAGACTCCTTTTTGGTGGCCTATGGAGCCAGAGAAGCTCAGCCAGTGCGTGGAGAGAGAAATGCGCTCCTCCCATCAACTGGAAGGCGTAATTCAAGCTTATATTTCACGGATCAGCATGCCGAAAGTTCCATAGCGGCTATGCTTAATGGTTCAATGACACGATATCTCGACTTTAATGACACTTACCTTTCAAAAGAGGCACTTCATCCTTCGGACAATTTCCCTCCTTTAATTGCTTTAGCTGAATCACTCGAGAAAAAGGGAAAAGACCTGCTCGAAGCCGCTGCACTGTCATATTCAGTTATCTGCGGGCTTTCCGACGCCGTTTCTATACGGGACAGGGGATGGGATCATGTAACATACATATCCATCTCTGCGTCGGCGGGATTGGCATATCTTGGTAACCTGGAACCTAAGAAATTCGAAAACTGTATAAGTCTCGGGATAAACAACAATATCAGCCTTCGGCAAACAAGGGCTGGTGAACTCAGTATGTGGAAGGGATTGACCGCTTCAAATGCATCACGCAATTCTGTCTTCGGCTACTATCTGGCAGAGAACGGTGTTTCTGGGCCATCCGATGTTTTTACAGGCGAAATGGGATTTTTCAAGCAAGTATCTGGAAAATTCACTCTTCATCTTGATATGAACAGGATCCTAAGGACAATGATCAAGAATTATCCTGTAGAGTACCATGCCATGAGTGCAGTTGAGTCTTGTGAATCGCTGCACTCCTCCTTAAAAGGTGAAATCAAGAAAATAGAAGTAGAAACTTTCTCAGTCGCTGACAAGATAATCATAAAGGACCCTGAAAAGAAGAGGCCGAAGACAAAGGAAACCGCGGACCATAGCATGCCTTACCTCATTGCTTACACGCTTCTTCATGGACGCCCTGGACCCGAATCCTACTCACCTGTGCTCCTCAACGACAATAGAATCCTTACACTCATAGACAAGATGAAGTTTACGGTCAGCGAGAGATTTGACCAGCTTTATCCAGAGCACCTGCCCTTCAGGATTGAAATCAAAACTTCGTCAGAAGAAGTTGAAAACGAGATAATAGATCCAAAAGGGCATCATAGGAATCCATTTACATGGGATGATATTGTACAGAAGGGGAGAAGCATGATGTCTGAAGCGAGCGCCAGGGAAATAGTAACCGCGGTCAAGACTATCGAGAACAGGGATATTTCTGAAATAATGGAGATCCTGGCAGATGTCCATCCTTAGGGATAACATTAACCTGGGACCGGCTGAACTCAGGAAGCAGATCAGATCCGGTTTTGTAATTGCTGCCGGTGTATATAACGGCATTTCTGCAATGCAGGCAGAGAGAGCGGGTTTCAGGACGCTTTATCTTTCAGGTTCAGGTGTCGCTGCCTGCATGGGACTTCCTGATCTATCCTTCACGACATTGACAGAGGTTGTGAACGAAGTTAGCAGGATAACCGACATGACGAAAAGCCCATTGATAGTCGACGTGGATACTGGCTTCGGTGAGCCTCTGAACGTTACAAGGACCGTGAGGCAACTTGAAAAAGCAGGAGCCTCTGGCATGCATATTGAAGATCAGCAACTTCCAAAGAAGTGCGGTCATCTTTCTGGCAAGAAGATAGTACCTGATGAGGAGATGGTGCATAAGATAAAGGCGGCTGTTGCAGCGAGGCAGAATAGTGATTTTCTTATAATCGCAAGAACTGACGCAAGATCTGTATTAGGCGTCGAGGATGCCATTCGAAGGTCAAACCTCTACCTTGAAAGCGGTGCAGACATGATCTTCACGGAAGCGCTTGAATCTGAAGACGAATTCAGGAGATTTGCCAGGGAGGTTCATGGAGACTTGCTTGCAAACATGACTGAGTTTGGTAAAAGCCCTCTTCTTCCCGCCGACGTGCTACGCCAGATCGGTTACAGGGCGGTTATTTTTCCACTCACAGCTTTCAGGACGGCCTTGAAGGCAACACAGAATGCTTATGATATTTTGTTTTCACAGGGAACACAGAAGAATTTGCTTAACATCATGATGAGCAGGAATGAGTTTTATGAAGTCATAGGTTATCATGAATACGAAAAGGAGGATAACGAGTTGGCGGGTGATAAGTATAAGTGAAATAGAGGTGCCAAGAGGTCTTTCAGGCGTGATCGTTGATACAACTGCCATAGCTACGACAGACCAGACTGGGAACCTGGTATATCGTGGTTATCGTGCAGTGGATCTTGCCAGGAAGCATTCGTTCGGTGAAGTTGCATTCCTGATAGTTTATGGTGATCTCCCATCAAGATCACAGTATTCTGAATTTGAACAGAAAATTCTATCTTTATCCCATATCGATGAGAAATACGTCAAGCTAATTCAGCTCCTGAAGGAAAGCAACGTACTTGCTTCAATGAGGACAGTAACTTCTGCAATTCACGTTGAAGGCGGAGACAGAATGGAGCAGCTTTTGAATATCGCAGCTAAATTTCCAGAAATTGCGTCACATTCTTACAGAATATACCGGAACCTCGAAATGATTCATTCTGAAGAGGCTGATATGTCGAGAAGGATATACCAGCTATCAACTGGTAAAGATGATCCTGAAAGGGCTAAGTTCCTTGAAAAAATACTTATAATGTACATGGAACATGAATTCAACGCCTCAACATTTGCTCTCAGGGTTGCTGCATCCACTGAAACAGATCCTGCATCTGCAGTCAACGCAGCCCTCTCGACACTGAAGGGTCCATTGCATGGAGGTGCAAATTCTGAGATCCTGTCTTATCTGTTGAAGTTCAAAAACGAGGAGGAAGGAATTGATTTTGTAAGGAAGAAGCTGGAAAACAAGCAGCTTGTGATGGGCTTTGGTCATAGGATATACAAGACAAAGGATCCAAGGGCACAGTTTATAAAAGAGGAGTTGAGAAAACTCATCGGGGAGACAAAGAGATTCCAGATTGCGGATGCAATAGAAAATTACATGTGGGAACAGAAGAACCTGCCTGCCAACCTTGACTTCTATGGCGCGTTCTACCTGAACGAAGTGGGCATAGACGAACCTTTGTATACGCCGCTGTTTGCAGTCGCAAGGGTTTTCGGCTGGGTGGCTCACTATCTTGAACAGAGCGCCAACAACAAGCTAATCAGGCCACTTTCCAAATATACAGGTAAAACAGACAGGAAGGTTTGATTGATTCTTTTCTAATATTGGGAGGCATTAAAGTTCGCAGCATACAGTCAATGTTTTCCCAGGATAGTAAGGCTAATCCGCTCTGCTTTCCGGTTATAGGCAGCAAAGTCCGTGAGCCTGAAAGGGTAGCCTGTTATGATATGTATATCGCCGCTATTTGAAAACATCTGGACGTCCGCATCAGAAGGTTTTACGTTGCCTGACGGATGCGAGTGGATGGATCCGACAATCTGGAAGTCAATTGGCTTGTTCCATAGCTGGAATATTGTGTGGGTTCTTCCCTGTATAGTCCCTGGCAGCATTGCTATCTCGTAGATAATATCGTTCTCTGCACGCAGGAAGGCTCCAAACTCATTGGGCATCGTTGACTTTGACGCCTCCATTACCATCTGGAGTGTCCTGGATCTAATTGACCACGTTTTTGACAAGTTTCTCATGTACCCTATCGAAGAACGATCTCTTAAACAGAATGAATTCAGCGTAATTCTCTGAGGTCTTGATCACAATCTCATCTGTGCTCTTCATCCTGTACTCCACCTGGCCATCGAGAATAACGATGCAGTCCTGGTTCTTGTCAAGTAACCTTATTTTGATGTCTGTGCCCATAGGCAGAACAATTGGCCTTGATCTTGAGGCAAATGGCGCAATATAGGAGACTACAACTGCATCAAGCGAAGGCATCAGGATCGGACCGCCTGCGCTGAAGGAATAAGACGTCGACCCAACAGGTGTTGCAACAATCACAGCATCCGCGGCCACACGATCAATAAAACTGTTAGGAGTTGAGATAAGAAACTTGCGTATCTTCGCTATCTTGCTTGAATGGACTATAACTTCGTTTGTGCAATCTTCAAGCCTCTGGCCGTTCAGGAATACGCTAAGCTTCCTGGATCTCTCAATCCTGTAGTTACCTCTGGCAAGCTCATATATGCTGGACTCAATCTCACCAATCTCCACTTCAGAGAGAAAACCAAGCCCTCCCATGTTTATTCCAAGGATCGGGCAATTTTTGTGTTGAAGAGCCCATAAAACGGTCCCGTCACCACCGACAGAAATGATCAGATCTGCTTCAATGTTCTCAATATCCTTGCTCTTGACTGGAAGGTACTTTCCAACCTCCCTCTCATACATAATTGCCCAGTCTTTTGGAGCAATATCAACAATACGTTCCACAATCCTGGAACATCTCTGGCAATTCTTGCGAATTATAAAGCCAACCTTCTTTATTGGCGGTTTTGAGCTATCAGCATCCTCGATTGGCAAGCAATCACCCTACTTCCATAAAGCAGGCCAGCAATCTACTCTGAATCAACAAGGCTCTCAAGCAGTGAATTAAGCCTCTGCGGAAGCCTCTTGAGCGCATAATCAAGGACTTCAAGCGCAGATAGTGATCCATCTGTCTCGAACTGGAAGATGTAGCTTGAACTGTCTTCCTCAATCTTGCATTCCTTATTCTCAAAGAGTGGTGTAAGTGCATGGCATGGAACATCGTCCGTAAAAGTTATCGTCGTATTAGATTCACTGACCAGGCTGGACGGGCACTGCTGTTTAATCTTCTCATAATCTATTGAAGATTTCTTTTGAACGATGAACTTTCTGCTGTATTTGTATGAAACGCCTGTCGCCGCCTGCCACTTGGCATGACTGGCCGCGGTCCCAAGAACTGCCTCGGCACTGACCAGGATAGCCTGTTTTGGTCCTAGTTTCAGAATAGGTATCTCTGGATCTGTAGGTTTTGAAACGGTGCCCCCGACTGAAATCAAGTCTCCGGAATACAGGGTCGCTGGACCCAGCTTGTTGATAGAAAATGTCGCTGTGCAGAGGGAACAACCTTTTCCTCCGCATGTACAGTTATCCCTGAAATTCATTTTCAGGTCACTCTTTATCGGTATCATTGAAAGTCTCTGTGCAACCACCTCATCGAAAAGCGGGAGAGATGAATCATATTCGTTACCCTCCTCATCCCTTATCTGGCCATGGTGGAATGTCACTTTATCAATTGCGAGCTTTGGAATATCAGAAATTATTGTCCTTCTGAGTGCATTTGCCTCTGCCGGCGAAATATCGGTAACCTTGAATCTTATATAGTTGTCAGATTGCTCCATTATGGTGAGTGTCATCAGACTCTCCTTCCCCTCTTTCCACCCTTCTTCTTGGTCCCGTCATGCGGAACGGGAGTAACTTCTTCAATCCTGACTATCTTGAAGCCTGCCCTTGAGAGTGATCTTATGGCTGATTGAGCGCCGGGTCCAGGTATTTTGGACTTGTTTCCACCAGGGGCCCTGACCCTTATAATCAAATCGGTGATCTCGAATTCTCTCAACTTCTCAGACACAAGATCCGCAGCTTTCATTGCGGCATAAGGGCTGGACTCATCCCTGTCGTTCTTTACTACCATGCCGCCACTTGCCTTGGCGATTGTCTCTGCTCCCGTACTGTCAGTTACAAGAATGAGTGTATTGTTATGCGACGCAAATATATGCGCTATGCCTGTTCTTGCCATTAGTTCTCCCCTTCTTTAGCTGTTTCTTTAACCTCATTTTCATGCGTTTCTCCATTCTCTTCCGAGGATGCTTCAGCAGGTGCTTCTTTCTCTTCTCCTTTTTCCTTATTGCGCTTAAGCATTGCCTGCCTCAATGGATGAAGCTCATCCACAAGCGGAGAATCTGGATCATAGGAAAGCGTTGGCTCAAGCGAAGCCTCAACCATGAGTCCCGGGATAGTAACCCTTCTTCCTCCCAGCGAAATCTCACCATGTGTTATCAACTGGCGGGCCTGTTTCATTGTTGCAGCAAGTTTCATCTTGAAAACGAGAGTCTGCAACCTTCTTTCAAGTATATCGTCGATCTTGAGCGATAGAACATCATCTAACGTTGCGCCTTCATTGAGTATATTGAAGCGCTGCAGCCTCCTGATCATGTTTTTGAATTGCTGCATTGAATATTCATCCTGATATCTCATTTTTCCTTCCAAGGTTCTTGCTTGTGTCCTGAATGAATCCAAGATTGAAAGTGATTTCCATAATTCCTTCTTGTTCTTCAGGCCATACCTCTCAAGTATCTCCTTTTCCTGTTCTATTCTAGCGGCTTCCCACGGATGCCTTGGCGTGGAATATTTCTTATGTTGAAACTTTTGATCTCCCATTCAACTCACTCCTTTTTCTTGACGACGCCAATGGCAAGCCCATGCCTTCCGTTGGCCTTGGTTCTCTGTCCCCTGACCTTGTGACCTGTTTCATGCCTGACTCCCTTATAGGACTTCATCTTCTTCATGAAGTTCAGATCTTCCTGTAACTGAATCGTTAGATCATTTGAAATAAGATTCATGTCTTCGCCAGATATAATCTCGTTCCTATGGTTTAGTACCCAGTCCGGAAGGCCCTCATAGCTCTTTGATTCGACATACTCCCTTATCTTCTCTATATCGGGTTCCTTCATCTCACCAATTTTTTTTGTTGGATCGAGGCCAAGCTTCTTTATTATTATCATGGAGAGACGGTCTCCAATGCCCTTAAGATCTGCCAGTGCATTCTTAACGTTGCGCTCTCCATCGAGGTCTTTGCCTCCTATCCTCACTATATACAGGAAATCTTCTTTCTTCTCCGTTACTTTTTTATCATCAGCCATTATCAGACACCATTATCTGTCAAACGCCTTCCCAGATTACTTTCATGCTTAATATATCTCTGGAAAATTGACGGATGCCGTTATTTTATGTCTAAAGATAAATATTTCGAATGTTTTTGAAATACCCACAGCCTCGCAGGTTTTAAGAAGAATCATAATATCCTTATAACGGCGATCGAAATGCCCCATAATAGAAGGGAAGATGCCTTAAGCCTAGCCTTCCTGATGATTGCCGTAATAGGTGGATGGATAAACGCTCAGGGTGACTGGGTTAAGGACTTTGCATACAATAGGGTAGTTGGCCTTCCTCTCTTGGCTTGGAATTTTACTGTATCCGGAATAACGTGGTATAAAGTGGGAATATTCGACGATCTCCTAGGCGCAGGCATGATGGTCAGCGGGCTTATTTTGTTCAGAAAACATTCGGATATAGATATCGCGGCGATACGGTCCTTCAAGACTGCCTTACCATTTCTGGCTGTTTACGTTATTCTGGATTTCATTGGCTACTACCTATTTTCGTCTTATTATTACGGAAACCTCTCATTGACCCTGTATGGCGATGTATGGAATACAATGGTCTATTTTGGCATGATGCCCGTCCTGCTCTTATCGTGTATAATAATACTGGGCGCAAGCAAGGATTCATTCCTCAGAGAAAGGAAGGCAGGCGATTGATCCAGCATGTTAATCTCTGCAGTCATAGATTTATTATTCTTAACTGAAATTATGCCTGAATGAACGAGGGAAATTCCACACTGTTAGCGACTGGAAATGATGATCTTGAGATTTTGGCTGAGCACAGACGGGAAATGTGGATAGATATTGGCTCTCACTCTAATGACGAGATTGAAGAGCACGTTCCCTCATACAAGAAGTGGCTTGAAGAAAACATTGCAAAAGGAAATGCGTTCTGCTTTAAGGCGGTTGATGAAGCAAGCCAAATAATTGGAAGCGCATGTGTTTTATTCCGGAACGATGTCCCTGGGCCAGGACATACTGCAACTTCAGTACCTCTCATCTTCAGCGTGTATGTCCGGAACAACTGCAGGAGAATGGGGATCGGCAGTGCACTGACAAAGAAATGTATCGACCTATGCGTCGAAAAAGGCTACACAAGAATTACGCTTCATGCCTCCCCATTTGGCCTTCCTATATACAAAAAGATGGGATTCAAGCCCACGAGCGAAATGCGTCTGACCTTAGGCAAATAATGCTTTCAGGACCAGAACCTTCTATTTCTGGAGTAGTCCATTTCCGCATTAAGGATTGCCTTGATTAGATCATCTTCGTTTGCGTATGAGACTTCCAGCAAGCGGTTTGCAGTCTCAGTTCCAACGCCTCTCGCAGCAAGTGTCAGAAGTGCAACCTTGCCTTTTTCCCTAATCAGGTGAGCGTTCTTTAAAATCTTCCTCTGCATCTCTTTATCATTGCCCGTTGAAAGTGCGCTTGTTACCCGGTCCCGTTCAAACTCTGAAAAAGCGGCTACAAGTGTGCTGCCACATGCCTCGCATTTCAGGCTTGTCATCTCCTTTACTTTGCCCGATCTTATGTGCTTGCACCTGGTGCACAGCAGAATCACTTGTTCATTTAGAAGCCTGTTCTTGACGGCCTCAAGAATTACCTTTGTCGGCTGTATCGGGACCACTCTCTCAAGGTAGTGGGCAAGAAATGAGCTGGATGATTCAGACATATTCTCTGCAGTTTCGACCCTTAGATTTCCAGTCTTGATGTCTGTCAGGAACTTTTCAAGCGTCTCGATATCCATGTAGTCTGATACAAGCTTGCGAACCGAATCTTTGAAAAGCACCGTATCATGATATGCATCAATGATCTTTTCCATCCTGATCCTTCCAAGCTCGCTATCAGTTGATATCACGCCAAACTTTCTTGCCTCGTATAGAAAGACGCCGTTGAAAAAACGGCTCCTCCTTGCAAGGCCGTTTATGTACGATAGCATCTTGTCGGGCTCGATATTACGGATAAGACCAAGGATGTCCTTGGAGGTCACATGCCTGGCAAGTCTCAAGTATACGTGATACGGGGAATAATCCATCTCAGCGCTTTCCCCCGTGACCGCCGTAAGAATGCTTGCAAGTATCTCACCAAGTGCAAAGTTTCCCTTGGTGCCGAGAAGGGACTGGATGACCACCTCTCCACCCCTGCTCTCAATTATTGCACGATCCATGGTGGCCAGGTTTCCCTCATGCCACTTCTTTATTCTTGCCAGGGAGTCAGCATCAAGTCCTTCCAAGTCATGGGAACCCTTCCTGAGTTCCGAAACCCTCCTTGTTACATCCAGCAGGACTGGTATATCCTCACCTGACCATTTTGGCGCTATCGCAGGTGTGAGGAAGGGTTCAGCAAGTATCCTGTCCTCGTCTATTCTTGACGTTCTCCATGTAGAGCCCCTCATTACAAAGTAAGATCCAGGCTCTATCTCATTGACAACATATCTTTCATCCAGGGTTCCCACGAACTTCTTGTTTGCGATATCTATAACACGATAGTTCTTCTCACTCGGTATCATAGATATATTCTCCAGATAGTAGTTAAGAACTGATCCTTTCTTTCCTATGTTGTCTGCGTCGATCCAAATCTTTCTTATTGAAGCCAAAAACTGAAGAAGCTCATCAAACTCCTCGGGTGTTGTCCGCCGGAAGGGAAATGCTTTGCACAACGTGGCTTGCAGATCCTCTTTATCGGCACTTCTCGTAAAATTCAGCTCCATTAGCACCTGGTTGGCAAGAGTTGCCAGGGAACCCTCTCTTATGCGAATGTTTTCATAATGATTTTCCCTTACAAGCGAAGCGATGGCAACTGCCTCTTCCAGTTCTATAAGGTCATTGCATATTACAATACCTTTCGATACCTTCTTGATCCAGTGCCCCGATCTTCCTATTCTCTGAGCCATCTTATTGACCTGCCTGGGAGAATTGAACTGCACCACAAGGTCTGCTAGCCCGATGTCGATACCAAGCTCAAGGGAGGATGTGCATATCAGTGCGCTTATCTTTCCCTCCTTGAAATCGCGTTCTGCCGATTCCCTTGATTCTTTGGAAAGTGATCCATGGTGAACAAGAACAGGGATGTCACCGAGCCACATCTTCAGCCTAAAAGCAATATCTTCCGCGGTGCTTCTTGTATTGACAAAAACCAGTGTCCCACGATGCTTGCCAATCAACTCCCAGATCCTGCTGACCGCCCCTGCATATTGCGGGTCGCACCCCATTTTTTCAACTATGTCCTGGGTTGCCGGAGAAGGTATCTCTATCTGTATATCGATAAGTTTTCTAATATCGGCTTTTACGATCGAAGTCTTTTTTTCAGGATTTATGAATTTAGCCAGATCCTCAGGGTTACCGACAGTCGCCGATAGTCCAATTACCTGAAAACCGCCACTCAGTTTCCTTAGCCTTTCCAGCGCAACCGCAAACTGTGATCCGCGCTCATTCTGCGCAAGCTCATGCACTTCGTCAACAATGACATGTCTTACGGACTCAAGAAGTACCCTGAGCCTCTTTCCATTAAGCATTATCTGGAGGGATTCTGGGGTGGTGATGAGGACGTTAGGAGGATGCACAACTATATCTCTTCTCGCCTTATCGCTTATGTCGCTATGCTTGATCATTACTGATAAGCCAGCTTCCCTTCCATACTCCAGGAGCCTGCCGAGCATGTCCCTGTTAAGTGCCCTGAGGGGCGTAATATACAAGGTGGAAATCGCTTTTATACCTTCGGAAAGCATCTTGCTGAAAACAGGAAGTATGGCAGCTTCCGTCTTGCCGCTGCCTGTCGGCGCCAACAGCAGGACATCATCACCGGAAAGTATCAAAGGTATCAATTTTTCCTGAGGTAGAGTGGCCTCAATGATCCCCTTGTCAGCCAGCGATAGCCTCAACTTCTCGTCAAGGAGCTTAAAAACATCCATAAAAAGCCTCTAGTTTTATACTCTTAATGCCATATAAACCTTAAATGAGTGTTTCTCTTAAGAGAAAACCCATAAATAATAATTTTAAAGATTAGAAACCATCATCGTCGTCATCGTCATCATCGTCATCATCATCGTCTCCATACCAGAACGGGACAAACATGGCACTACCTCCGCACCAAAAGTTCTTTCTGGTATATAATTCATACTGGTTCCTTTTGATCATAACCATAAGATCGCATGCAATATTTTCTACAATGATCTGTCACAAAAGAACATGGCCTGAAAATTCAAAGAAATCATATCATTCTTGAGAGCCCTTCAGCCCAGGCCTTCTTTGCATCTTCGACCTTTATATCTACAAGATTCATGTTCACGTTCTCAATCATAATCCTGTCACCTTTGGTTGTTCCAAGCTTCTTTATCGTTGTTGTGACAAGGGAATTCAGCATTTTCTCCTTTTCAGGTGCGACTTCAATGAGAATCCTGTTTCCGCCCTCCGCAAAGAGTTTGTTTAAAGGCCTTCCGCCATTTGTTTCAGAAATATCTACCGACACACCAATCGATCTGCCGAATGCCATCTCTGCAAGCGCAACGAAAAGACCGCCATCTGATATATCGTGCGCTGCCAGTATGTTATTGTTTGATATGAGAGCATCCATGCTCTTTCTGAGACTCGAAAGTTCGTCAAGATCCACAAAGGGCGCGCTGGTATCCTCATAGCCAAGATGGTGGAGCAGGCAGCTTCCCGAAAGATCTCCATCCTCGTTTCCCAGGAGATATATGGAATTACCCTCGCCGGTGAAGAATGAAGGTATCGTTTTCCGTACATCATTGATTATTCCTGTCATAAAGATGACAGGAGTCGGCTTGATGTTTTGATCCACGTTCTGGTTATACAAGCTCACGTTGCCTGAAACTACTGGAAGCGAGAATTTCTGGCAGAAATCGCGTATTGCGCGAAGGGATTCTACATATTTTCCGAGCTGCTTTGGATCCTCGGGGTTACCGTAATTCATTGAATCAACTACGGAATGCGGAAATCCACCTGAAACAAGTATATTCCTGTAAGCCTCTGACAGTGTGTTCAACGTGCCTCTATACGGATCGCCTGCCACCATGATTGGCCTGGAATCAGAAGTTAGAACCAACCCCCTGAATGAATCTTCAAGAGGCTTTATGACTGCCGCATCGGAATGTGTTTCAGCATCTATTGACCCTGTTAGCGGTCCAACAATTGTGGATCCTCTAACAGTGAAATCATACGTCCTGGTTACCGGTTCTCTGGAACATATATTGAAGTCAGCCAGCATCTCAAGAGCGAGAGAATTCAAATCAGCCGGCTCTTTTGGCTGGATCCTTGTGAACTCTTTCTTTTCAGGGAGCGCATAATTTCTGCAGTAAACCGGGCCAGATGTCATGAATGCCAGATCAAGATCAAGAACAGTTTCACCATGAAATTCTATCCGAAGGTTGCTTCCTTCCTTGACCCTGGCGATAACCGCATGATCCAACCCCCAGTTCTCAAGGATGGCATCCAATAAAGGCAGGTTTTTCTCGGATATTGCCATAAGCATTCTCTCCTGGCTTTCGCTGACCCATATTTCCCATGGCTGCATATCCTCCTCCTTGAGAGGAACCTTATCAAGGGAGACCACAGCAGAGAGCCCGCCTGCATAGCAGAGTTCACCCACTGCGCTTGAAAGGCCACCTCCTCCCAGATCTTTCATACCATCGAGTATGCCGGCCTCTGTGGCTTCCAGTACTGCATGTGTGAGTGCCTCCTCAGTAACAGGGTTTCCAAGTTGTACTGAACCTATGTCATCTTGCCTCTTACCGGATACCGATCTGGAGGCGAAGTTGACGCCATGAATCCCGTCCCGTCCTGTCTTTCCGCCTGCCACGACAAGCAGGTCTCCTGCCTGAGTAACCCTGCTTCTCACTATGTCCTTCCTTCTTGCAATTCCAATGCAGCCCGCATTTATAAGTGGATTACCAGAATAAGATCGATCGAATGCAAGGCTTCCGGCAACGGTAGGTATTCCCATCCTGTTTCCATAGTCACGTATTCCGGCGACGGCCCGGTTAAAAACGAACCTCTGGTCGAGTTGCCCTTCTCCATGACCAGACTTGAGGTCGCCGAAGAAGAGCGAATCCAGAAGGGCGACAGGTTGAGCGCCCATGCACAGGACATCCCTGATAATGCCCCCAACTCCGGTCGCTGCCCCTCCATATGGCTCGATTGCACTGGGATGGTTGTGGCTTTCCATCTTCAGGACATATACATGCTCGGCATCAAATTCTACGACACCCGCATCGTCCTCCATTGCCAGAATAACGTACTCCTGCCTGAGCCCTGAGAGATACTTCTTAAGGTAAAATTTGGACGACTTGTAACAACAGTGTTCAGACCATGCCTGGGCCATCGCATGCACCTCTATGTCCGTTGGATCCCGCCCGAGAGACAAGAAGTAGTTCTTCAACATGATCATTTCATCTGCGCTTAGGCCCAGTTTCATGCGCTTGCTGACTGCTGGGAGTCTAGAATCCTCCAACCCGATTAGCCTGACAATATGTGCTGCCTTCCTTGTTCGCCCGGGCATTATTCATCTCTCTCGTATATCGTATATTCCTGTATCACAGGATTCACGAGCAAGTCCCTTGCGATCTTTTCAACCTGTGCTTTTCCACCTTCATCCGCAACATCGAAAACATATTCCTTTGCTATCTTGATCGATTTCAGCTTATCAAAACCAAGGGATAACGCATTTTTTTGAACAACAGATGATTCAGGGTCTTCAACACCTTTCTTGTACTCAATCCTGAGTGCAATCTTCATGCCGGCTAATCGGTATTGAGAATAAAAGCACAGTGTTTCTTCTTATTTATGGATCCAGTAATGCCACATTTCTTTCCTATCATATTACGCATAACTTTGTGGTCTTGCTTTCTTCCAGGAATCAATATATATAGGGAAAGAAGCATCTACCTTGGTGAGTAAAAATCCTGCAGATGTTCGGTCTCTAATTACAATTGTGAGACTTCCGCCAGACCGGTGGCAGGACTTCAGGAAAATCAGGCTTGAGGCCCTTGAGACGGAGCCCCATGCCTTCTTGAGCTCAAGCTCCGATGAAGAAAAATTTTCCGAGATAACTTGGAGGGAGCGCATACCTAACCACATATTTGCACTGAACGGATCCGATGTGATAGGCTTAATAGGCCTTATTTTCCGGGCCAGAGAAAAGCAGAAACACATCGCGGATATTTTTAGTTTCTATGTAAGAAAGGAGTTCAGGGGCAAAGGTATCGGCAATCTCCTGCTATTGGAGGCATTAAATGTCATATCCAGCAGGGGTGGTATAGGCAAAATCGAACTCAGCGTAGTGGCCGATCAGAAACCCGCAATCGCTCTTTACGAAAAGAATGGTTTCAGGCATGCAGGGGTACTGGCCAGAGAAATGTTTGTGAACGGGAACTTTCATGACGAGGTACTGATGGAGAAGCTTCTTTAGATTATGAGAACCTGGGCTGGAAAAAGGATCAACTGACTCCCTTGATTGCCTTGATAATGGGCGCTAAAGAATCCAAAATCGATGAAGCGCGCTCAGCTACTGTTCCTGTTACGATTATGTCTGCGCCTGCCCTGGACACAGTTTCAGCAGCGGATGCAGTCCTGATGCCTCCGCCTACTATAACGGGAATACTAACCTCCCTTTTGGCTGCATTTATCGTCTCAGGCGGTATGTGCTGCGGAGCACCGCTTCCCGCCTCAAGATAGACGATCTTCATCCCAAGTAGCTCAGCCGCGGCTACGTAGGAAGCCGCAAGATCTCCATCCTCTCTTCCGACAAGATTAGCCTCTCCAACTTTGCCTACTGTCATTCCTGGTTCAAATACAATGTAGCCCATTGGTATTGTCTCTATTCCAAGGCTCTTGACGAACCTGGAGGAAGAGACCTGGTATCCCATTATGAATTTTAGGTTCCTTGAGTTGAGGAGTGACATGAAAAATATCGCATCGGCGTGTCTGGATATCATTTCGGTTGAGCCTGGAAACAAAATAGTCTTCAAGCCACTGGCTTTCCTGACCTCTACAACAGTTGCATCGACCATTTGCCCGCTTACACTTGTAGAACCGCCTATTAGGATATAATCAGAACCTGCCATCCCTGCTTCTTTAGCAATCTTTCCAGACTTTTCGACGGACTGGCTTGCAGGATCTATGAGAGTCATGTGTAACTTCCTTTTTCCCTTTGCATCAAGTATTTCATCAATTATTTTCATACGATGCCACCCACAGTAAACGCTACGAGTCCAAGAATCATGGCAAGCTTGGAAAAATTCTGGCTTTCTTT
>JAKATM010000118.1 GCA_021818765.1 Thermoplasmata archaeon
CCAGGGAATCTTACCTGAAGAAGAATCTTTGGTTTGTGATAGCAGCTGCCGCAATTTTCACAATTGCCGTAATTCTTGATCTTGCAAGCCTTATGTCAGTCTGGACTGGTGTCTTGATTCTTGCCGTCTTCTCTATATTACTTCCAACGAGAGAAACCAGGAAAGAGAACGAGATCAAGGTTCTTACGTTTCGTACGCTTTCACCCATCGCAGCCACTTTCCTGATTTATAGTGCCAGTATATTCTATCTTGATACGGTCGCTTCCGGCTATGTCTTCTTCTTTGCGATAACCTTGCTCGTGATAGGAATCATGATAATGGTATTCAGGGTCCGCTACAGGTCTGTCCTGACAGGAATCATAAATGCCTTTCTCGTCGGCCTGACTTTCCTCGGCTTTTTCATTATTTACAGAAATTTCAGCCAGGACGTGGTCTGGTTAACAATGCTTCTTCTGTTTACATTCTGGGTCTTTGGATATAATTATAAGGTTTTCCGGGAAGGCTCAAGAAACATTTGGACCTCGTTTGATCTGCTTGGTAAGGGAAAATACATCATGCCATCAATAAGCCTGATCATTGCATTAGGAATGGCATTCGGAAACATTGGGGCGCTCTCACACGACTTCAAGGATTTCTGGAATGTTATGGTGAGCAGCGGGACAAGCAGCATTTCTGCATCCTTTTCAAAGATAGAAATAGTACCGGTCTACCTGGCACTCTCTGCACTCGGCATATTTTTTACTGTCACGTTAGGGTACAGAAAATTCAACCTTTTTCTATTCACGGTAATAATTGCTTTGTTCTTCCTTGCGGTATTTTACTTGCTTTCAATCAAGATTGCCAATGTATGGACACCAAGCTCAACCGAGGTGTCCTCTCTCTCAATAATAATTACTGCGCTTGTATTCTATGAGCCTGTTTACCGTTTTGCAAGATCGTACACATCCAGGATTCCATCGGTCCTTTCCATCGGAAGAAGAACTGGTGCTGCTAGGTTCATACATGGAAGATATGATGTGTCCCTGATACCATCCAAGAAGAACAATCCAGATTTTCTTGGAGCCGGTGGCTTCGCATATGTTTTCAGGGGCAAGGACGTTATCAAGAACATACCTGTTGTGCTGAAGGTCCCCAGGATATTCGACGAGGAATCAAAAAGTGAACTTGAGAAGCGTGAGAGCATCAAGGAATCTATAAAGCAGATAGAGGCCGAGAGCAGGGTGCTTTCCGAAATATCTTTTCCAGGGGTCGTTGCATACATTGATTACTTCAGGGAAGGCGGACAGCATTTTCTTGCAGAGGAATATGCTGACGGCAGAAACCTTAACTCTTACCTGGCGACAAAGGGGAAGGAGGGCACAAAATTCAGCGAGGAGGAATTGATAAGAATATCGCTTAACCTGCTTTTCTCGGTAAATTACCTTCACCTTCATGAGATATTCCACAGGGACCTGAACCCGGGTAATATCGTCCTTACGAAGAAAATACCGAAGATCATTGACTTCGGCACATCCAAGCATCTCGCGAGCAAGGTATCAGCTTCATTTTTCACACATAGCGACAGGATTGGAGTTCCATGTTATCACCCTCCGGAGCTTGACTCGGAGGATAAGATAAAGGCATCATCTACCTATGACACGTATTCCATCGGCGCACTGATGTGTTCCATGATCACCGGCAAGTTCCTGGATAATGACGAAATGAGGGAAAAATTTGGGGTGGAGTTTATCACGAGGAAATATCTTGATTCCGAGGTAAAGCCACTATGCAATCCGAAGATTTTCGACATAATCGTCAAGGCAACGAGCCTTAAGCCAAGTGAACGGTACCAGTCTGCATTCCACTTCATAGCAGATTTCCTCTCTCTTTCTGGAGAATATATAGTTACTGATATGGGCTATATCTGCCATCTTGATCAGGACCATAAATTCCAGATTTATAGCCACGCCGATATACCTGCTTCAATATTCGGTGACTACATGATACATGACAATGTTATTACTATATCAGAGCGAGGAAAAACCGAAAGATCCAGGATAGGAACTATCGAGTATGATTCCAGGACTCAAGGATACGTTGTCTATCCATATGGAAAGAGGGTTGTATACCAGAAAAAGACGGGATCGCTTTCCCAGAAAGTCATAAGAAGTGTGATTAATGAGGGCGATATAATATCGCTCAGGCCGGATCTCAGGGAAGGAACATTCTCATACTACAGGGTGGGATAATGCAAATAGATAGTGCAATGATGACAATCAAGGGTAAAACTCGTGAAAGAGACGAGGATGCGATATGCCTCATATTCTCTTCGCTTGAAAGTGAAACGGAAAGCCGTGGTGAATTTTTCTGCGCACTGGCCGATGGAATGGGCGGCATGGATCGCGGAGAACTAGCCAGCAAACTTTCAGTAAACGAGGCAAGGCACATTGGTACCTCTATGTTGAGCAAGGACATGTCCCCTCTAGACATTATCAATTCCATAAAGAGAATATACCAGAACGCCAATGATGCTCTAATTGCGTATGCAGGCAGAAACGGAAACGCCAGGATGGGCACGACTCTCGTGATAGCTTATTCAAATGGTTCGGAACTCTATGTCGGAAACGTCGGTGACAGCCGCCTCTACATCTTCAATTCAGGAAAACGCAGTTTCAGGACAGCGGATCACTCTTATGTGCAGCTTCTCGCCGACCAGGGTATCATAACGGAAGAGGAAGCGAAGATACACCCTAGGAAAAACGAAATGACTAGGGCAATAGGGCTTGAGGATGACCCAACACCCGACATTTACAGGTTACGCCTTTTCCGTGGCGACTCGATCCTGCTCTGTTGCGATGGCTTATGGGAGGCATACGACGACAGCATTATCGCCAGTACACTAATGTCAACAATGTCCTGCCATGACTCGCTCGAAAGCATGATTCTGAGGGCAAATGAGGTGGACGGTTCCGATAATATTTCCGGCATTCTGATACGTCCCACTCCTGACATTACAGAAGAAGCGGCACTTAAACGTCCCACAAAGTCAATTTCACAGGACTGAGCCTGTGGCTTAGACCAATAATAAAAGGTATTTATAAATCAAGCACTGTTTTTCATATAACAACTTGCCTGACCTGTCCACAAAAAGTTTAATAGCTTTTCATCTAATTGCGGATTATATGGACTGCAATTCGTTAGTCGCCATGATCGAATCAAAATACTCCAAGGCAATAACACCGTTTGGGAAGGAGGAAGATCTGAGCGAAACGGAGATGCACCGGTACTTGGACGCTACCGCTGAATTCCTGAGGTGGATGGAAGATACCATCCTGAGGACACCCGTTGATAAAGGGGATTCCTCCATCTCTGCCAGGCAGTGCATACTTGACACACTCAACGAAGACCCGGATGAAGCCAACCATCCCGATCTATGGGCGTCTCTTGCACTTTTTTCGGACATGCGGCTGAAGCAGATTTTTGGCGTTGAGATCTTTTCTGATGATGAAGATAAGGAGTAAAAGTTTAATTATTAGTCACCAATGAAATATCGATAAGCGTGGATGAAAGAATAGAAAGCAGGCTCAAAAATATCGTAAGTTCATTACCCTCGGAAGAGCTATATTTTGAAGCGATCAGGGATATCATAAAAGACCTGATCAAGGAATATCTGCGCAAGGAAATTAACCAGAACGCAGAGATAAAGAAGAGTATCTCCGAAGGGCTAAGGATGTATATGGAGGCTAAACTCATGGAGTACAATTCAATGGCAAAAATGGCCAAGGTGACTGCCAGCCTCAGTCTTCTGGCTGCACCGGAGTCTGTAAAGGACGAGGCTATCAAGGATTTTGCATCTGTTTTCCAGAAGGAGATAGAAGAGATTATCAGGAAGACCTTTTAGGCTGGTTCAATGTATTGAATCAAAGCTAGAAACTTATGTTTTGAAATCCTTGATTATAGTTGTTTTAGACTTGAGGTCGAACAGCGTCAGCATGGATGGGTTCGGGCTGAAATTCATCATCCTCTGGTATTCAGTCTGGGATTGCCAGGTTGAAGAATTCACATATCTCACGCCCTTATAATTTCCCATCGCGTGGGAATGCACATGCCCGGTAATAAAGACATCTGGAACCGTCTCGATTACATGATAATCGTTGGCTGAAGGAATTAACGGTGTTTTCCCGCCGTATTTAGGGGCGAGATGCCTTCTACGAAGAAGCTCCTCGACCGCTTTTCCAATTGTGCTAAAATTCATTCCTGGGATAAGCTCCACCATATCGTTCAGCGACATTCCATGGTAAATCAAAACGTTCTTGTTCTCCAGAACAAGATTGTATGGATTTGGAAGAAAGTAAACATTCTGGTTGAAAAGCTTCTTAAGTTCAGATGGCAGAATTGGCTGCGGCTCTGCCAGTCTCACAATATCATGGTTCCCGGGCATGACGAAGACACTGATGTCTTGAGGAACCTGATTCACATACTCGGATAGCCTGGCATATTGCTCCATGGGGTCGAGTATCGCGAGATCGGAATCCTGGCCAGGATAGACTCCGATGCCATCTACTACGTCACCGCTTAATATGAGGTATTTGATCCTGCTGGAATCATTGTCAGAAGCCTTCAGCCAGTTTATCATTTTCATGAAATCACCCTTCCTGAAGGTCTTGCTTCCTACATGGATATCTGAAAGAGAAGCAACGTAGAC
>JAKATM010000012.1 GCA_021818765.1 Thermoplasmata archaeon
TTACGGTGGGAAGGCAATAGAATTCATCGCCTCATCGAAGGGAACAAACGAGGAAGCCTATCTAATGCAGAAACTTGCCAGACAGGTTTTTGGAACAAATAATGTTGACAACAGCTCACGCTTCTGTCAAGCTCCTGCAACTACCGGTCTATGGCGAACCGTGGGTTATGGCGGTGATGCCGGCTCGATTCATGACATATATATTGCAGATCTGGTGCTCGCGATAGGCACCAACACTGCAGAGGCTCATCCGGTTATTGCATCATGGGTGAAGAGGGCACACAAACTTAGGGGCCAGAAATTGATAGTTGCGGACCTCAGGGAACACGAGATGGCACGCAGGGCAGATATTTTCATTCATCCTAAGCCCGGCACGGACCTGGTATGGATTAACGCCTTATCCAGACATATCATAGAAATGGGTTGGATGGACTCAGCATTCATTTCCGCACGAACTAACATGTTTGATGAATACCGGCGCAGTCTGGATCCATTCACGCTAGAATTTGCAGAGACAACCAGTGGAATCAGCCGAGAGGAGTTGATAAAGGTTGCAGAATCCATTCACGAAGCAAAAAACGTTGTTGCTTTGTGGGCAATGGGAGTCACCCAGCAACAGAGTGGGAGTGATACATCTACAGCAATTTCAAATCTTTTGCTCCTCACAGGAAATTACGGACGCAGTGGAACAGGAGCATATCCACTGAGGGGCCACAACAACGTGCAGGGTGCTAGCGATTTCGGGTCCATGCCTGGATTCCTGCCGGGTTACCAGAGCGTGGATGATGAGAAGATAAAGAAAAGATTTGAAGCTGCCTGGAACTGCAAGATCCCTGATTCTCCCGGCCATGATAATAACACATGTATAGAAGCAATCCAGGATGGTGGGATCAGGGCAATGTACATAATCGGCGAAGAACTTGCCGAAACAGGCTCCAATTCCGCCTACGTACGAGAACAATTGGAGAAACTCGATTTCCTTGTTGTCCAGGATATGTTCCTATCAGAGACTGCAAAATATGCTAACGTAGTCCTTCCTTCATCTGCGAGCATAGAAAAGGAAGGCACGTTTGTCAACACGGAAAGAAGAATACAGCGTATTTACCAGGTATTGAGGCCACTGGATGGAACAAGACCAGATTGGGAGATAATCCAGGATATCGCAAATCGTCTGGGTGCGGGATGGTCCTATTCTCATCCGAAGGAAATCATGGATGAGATTGCTCAACTCGCTCCCATATTTGCAGGCGTTAATTATGACCGCTTGCAGGGATACGGTAGCCTCCAATGGCCTGTTTCACCAGAGGGAAAGGATTCTCCTTTCTTGTACGGGGACAGGTTCAACTTCGAGGACGGGAAAGCAAGGTTCTTTCCAGTGAAATGGGATCGAAATCTCAAAACAGACAAGGAATACGATCTGCATCTCAACAATGGAAGGCTGCTGGAGCACTTTCATGGAGGGAATGAAACTTACAAGACTCCCGGGATTAAGGCCCAGGTTCCTGGCACATTCCTGGAGATTTCCGAGGAACTGTCATCTGAAAGGAACATTGTGACTGGTGACATGGTCAGGATTATCTCGGAATGGGGCAGTGCAAAGGCTAGCGTTCTAGTTACCGGCAGAGTATCAGGCCATGAATTATATCTTCCAATGAACGGATCTGGAGAAGAGTCCGTGAACAGGCTCACAAGCAGATTAATGGATCCAGATTCCCACACTCCATCGTACAAGGAAGTTGCAGTAAGGATAGAGAAAATATATGATGCAGAAAGAGGAAATCCTTTGCCCCGCAATAATCATAGATACAAAAACCCTGTTCCGCAGAAGGGAATCAATATAGATGGAAAATGGAAAAGGGGCGACTATTCTGATCCGACGGAGAGATGATTTGTATGGCAAAAATGACAAATAAAATAGTCCAGGAACAGGATGAGAGAAAGGAACTTAATGTTGCAGGAATGTTTCAAAGGCATTTTGATGATATTCAATCCCTTCTCGATCTCATCTCTGCTTTTAAGGAGTCAGGAATCCTCAGCATGATAAAATCAATGCTGACACAAAAAGATGATGTGCTGGACGTCGTGTCATCAGATCTCCTGAATGCTGAAAATGCCAGATTCATCCAAAATGCACTGAGCATATATGCGCTGCTGTCCAGAGTGGATCCAGAAATAATGAGGCACATAGTGCTAACAGCAGCAGATGCCATGATGAATGCCGATGCTTTTAAAAAGGAGCCACCTCTCGGTCTCTTGCGGATCAATTCCATGCTCAAAGACCCTGACATAAGCGCGGGTATCCGGGTTATGCTATCGGCAATCGGTGCGATGACATCAAGCAGGAAACAGCAATGATCCCCGGAGATTTTAAAGGCGGATATATAACCAAATCGGTGACAAAATACACAGGCATGTCCGGGCGCAACAGTGCCACCGATCGCGTCACGGTGGAAGAGCCTCTTGACATAATGGTGCGTAAAGGATCAGCCGAACCTTTTCATGTTGCGTATATAATGCGTACGCCGGTCATGGATGACTACCTTTCTGCCGGTTTTCTATTCTCCGAGGGTATAATCCGGTCGAGATCTGATATACTCGGATTCGAAGGAATTGATTCGAACGGAGTATCGGTCAAAAATTCCTTGACTGTTCTCGTTGTAGATGATCTTCCCTTAGACATAAAAGAAATGCAGCGGCAATTCTTTGTCAATTCAAGCTGCGGGATATGCGGGAAAGCAAATATCAATGAAATATTCATGCGCACATCAGGTTTGCAAAGATCAGAATGCACAATTCATGCCGAAACCATTTTGCAGCTTCCAAAAATTATGAGAGAACATCAAAGTATATTTTCCAACACCGGCGGGATTCATGCAGCTGCACTCTTTTCGCTCCAAGGTGAGCTGACGGCTTTGGCAGAGGACATAGGGCGTCACAATGCTGTCGACAAGATTGTGGGTTACATGTTGCTAAATGGTTCGATCAATCATGATCTTGCCCTTCAGGTTAGTGGCAGGGTTGGATTTGAGATAGCTCAGAAGGCGGCCCTTGCCGGGATACCTATTATATCGTCAATATCCGCACCCTCCAGCCTGGCTGTAGAAACATGTGAGACACTCGGCCTGACCCTTGCATGCTTTGTCCGTGAAGACCGGCTCTCTATATATTCGAACGGTCAAAGAATTCTATGAACTGTAATGTGAAGATTAAGATCTACAATGGGGCTGCCTTCCATTTTTATATAGCATAAGAGGCCTCCTCCAAATATAAGGGGGAATTGAAATCAGCTAAAGAGCCATCATCAGATTTTATAAAAACCATTCTTAGCTCATATCGTGGGACACCTGTATCAGAGAGGCCGAAATGGATATTCTGATATTTTTGATCTCATCATGTAAACACTCTATCAGACAAACATCACTATACCCTTTGTCATTTCCAGGAGATTTCTTAGGCTGAGTTTTGATCCGAATGTCATGAATGTGGATCTCCCTGCACGCCAAACAGATAGGACGGCACCAGCCCTCAGATCCATATCCGTATTATTTCATGACATGTTGAACGCGACATCATCATGAGGAATATTTTTCAGGCAACGAATCCTTGTCTTTTTGGATCTTGCAGCGCCTATAATGTTTTCAACGATAATCGTTTTACAGAAACCGCTATCTCCAGAAAGTTGGATATTGACAGGAAATCAGATCTTTCTCCAACCCAGGGAAGCAATCCTATTTCCAACCTCTGACCCAGGTATTGAAAGTATAATGTCAAGAATGTGGGGATGATTCACTGAAGAGCACCCGTTTTCTTCCCTAAGGACGAGATCTATCTTACTGACTCCGCGTATCTTTGAATTATAATGAGCCGCGTTTTTTATCATGCTGGAATAAAAAATGTTCAGTGCATCATTCCTTAGTGAGATCTTTCGTAGAAGCCCTAGGCTTGGACCATTGATGTTTGCGCCTTGCTCAACTATTTGTGGTATATCGGTAATTGGGATCTCCACTCCTTCCATCAGCGGAAAAAGACAGTACATTGATGCAACGTGTATATCAAGAAAACCCAATGAAATTCCATAAAGGGACTCAAGTGCAAGTTTCAGGCCAAGTGAATTCTGGACACGCAGAGAGGCTGCTTGGATTCTGCCCTCAATAACAGAATGTATGGCTTCATCGTCCGGTTTCTGGTATAGCGTTCCGCTCGGTGAAATGCCCCGGATCTTAGGCAGGTTCAAGACATCAATATTTCCGGATACTGTTGCGCGTGCACTCACAGGCATGCTGTTCCAGCTATGAACCCCTATCTGTTCCAGGGCTTCGATGAACTTCGTTGTACCTGGAATAGAAAGGAATCCATCAGTGCTGGGCAGTCTGGAAATTGAACCGGAGAGACCGGGCACAGGATGCACCAAATCCTCTGCACGATCTCTCCTCACCGGAATTAAATTCTGTTTTCCTATTTCCAGATCAATGCGGCGTGCAAGTCTGGCATTTTCAAGCAGATGAGACGAATTGCAGCCCGACATCCTTATAAGGGCATGAAGGAAGAGCGTCTTGAATACCATGTATGAGGAAACGGGGAACCCCGGTAGCCCTATTATGACTGTATTACCAGACATCCCGAAGACCGTTGGAAGGCCCGGTTTGACCATTACGCCATGGAAAATAATACCAGGTTTGAGATCCGCTATGGCATCATACACCATGTCAAAGTTTCCTGCGGAACTCCCTCCCGATAGGATTATCACATCATGGGATTTGCCAATTTCTTGTAGCTTCTGGTCAAGAAGCCCCCTCCTGTCCTTCAAAATACCCAGCCTGTCAATCTGGAAAATCGAATATATTGCAAGCTCAGCCTGTATCATGTAAGAATTGGAATCATATATCTTTCCCAGCCTGTATGTCTTTCCAGGAGGCACAAGCTCATTTCCCGTAGAAAATATCGCCACTCTTATCCTCCTGGTAACAGGAACCTGAGATATTCCCAGGGAGGCAAGAAGCGCAATCTCCCTTGGGCCAATCACGTTGAAAGCCGAGACTGCAAGCCCTCCTTCCGGCAGGTCACTTCCAGCTTCCGCTATATTTTTCCCCCTATCCAGGCTGACCCTCACCTGAACTGTGTCGGACCCATCAATGCAATCCTCTATCGGGACAACACAATCTGCCCCAAGAGGTATTACGGATCCCGTTGCTATCCGGATACATTTCTTCCCTGCTTGAAGAACTTTCTGCGGCTCACCTATCAGTGCATCATCCTCGACCGAGAGTTTGACAGGTAGAGATTCTGTAGCGCCTGAAATTTCTGCAGCCCTCACGGCGAAACCATCCATGGTCGCACGGTGAAAGGGAGGATTATCCCTTGTGGACGTGATATCTGCTGCCGATACCCTGCCTACTGCCTCCTCAATGCTTACATCTTCCTTTTCATGAATAATTGGAACATTCTGCCTGATGAGGGAAAGAGCCGCGTCAAAGTCTACCAGCTTCCTGAATACGCTTTTCATGTTTAACGCACCTCGTGAACTTCCACGGTTTCATTCTCGGAATATCCTTCTACATTATCGGGAACAACTACAAGACCGTCAGCCTTCAGCATGTCGGCCATTCTCACGCTCCCTTTAGATGAAACGGGCGAAACCTTCATCCTGCTATTATCTGAATTTCTCACAGGTATGACAGTAGTGTAACCAGGTTTTGAATGTAACCTTGAAGCAAGTTGCATCATCTTCTTTCTACTAACATCATGCATGCCTGTGACCGCGGCGATGAAATGCGGAAGGAATAGCCAGAGAGATATTATTGCTGAGGAAGGGAATCCAGATACAGAAAAGACTGGCTTGCCTGATAACGAATAGAGAGCAGCAGTCCTTCCTGGCCTGATCCGGACACCGCCGAAGAGGATCTCGGCAATTCCTGATAAAGCCTCTGGAACAAGATCATAGCGTCCAAGGCTTGTTCCACCCGTTATAACAATTGCATCCATGCTAGCAATAGAATGCTTCACCTTCTTCGAGATTTCTTCAGCACTGTCATGACACTTTCCGAGCCTCGTGACCTTCAGGAATGGGGATTCAAAGAAGGTCTTGACTGCAGTTTCGGCTGTATTTTTAATATTGTCAGGAGAAGAACTGAATAATTCATTTCCAGTGGAGAAGACACCCACATCTATCCTCTTCTTAACCCTAATCCTTGCTGTTCCGGTAGAAAGCATGGCCGTGATTTGAAAGCTTCCTATCTGATCTCCCTTATGGATGATCTGGAAATCCCTTGCTATGTCTTCCCCGACTTTCGATACATTTGATCCTGCAGATAGTTCCTCTGTGATTGTAATGCCACCGGTAACGACGACAGCATCTTCCGCCATTATCACTGAATCGCAGCCTTGGGGAAGGGAGGCTCCAGTATATATTTCGATGCATTCTCCCCTGGCAATGTTAAATTTTTTTCCGCTCCCAGCCTCTTTTCTACCTATTAACTTCAAATGAACCGGGTTTTCCCTGCTTGCCCCGGTAGAATCAAGCGACTTGATGGCGTATCCGTCAACCAGGCTTCGTTCACGAGTGGGAAGCGGTATCTTCGCAAAGACATCTTCGGCAGATATCATTCCAAGGCTGCCAGGAAGGTTTGCTGTTACATCGCATATAGGGTTCCATTTGTATTTACTGATCAGGGATATTGCCTCCTGATATCCTTTAATGTTGACAAAACGGTTCATTTGCTGTCGTATCTCGCTAATGGAATCCACCTCCTGACCCTGCGCTTAATTGTTTTAAAACAGGCTCATCAAGCATGGACATCTTAAGCTTCATGACAAGCAGAGTTATGCAAATCTTCTGCTCATCCTGTGTATGATCGGGGATCACATATGCATAATGTTTATTGGTTTATGATTTTGTCTCTGGTGCAGCATGTTTAACATTGAGTTTTGAGATTAGGCAGCATGATCGCATATATTCCAGTCAAGGCATCTGAAAGACTGCCAGGCAAGCACCTGATGAAAATTTGTGGGAGGCCGATGCTGGATATCGTAAGGGAAAAGCTCAACGAGATTGGGGAAGTCGTAATTTTATCAAAGATAGATCTCCCTTTTCCCCACGAAAGAGATAATTCAGAAAACATCATGCATCTTGTTCATGGGCTGAGCTTGAAAAATGACTCGTTCATGCTTATTGCTGGAGATATGCCTTTCTTCACATTGGGGGATTTGAATGTCCTCTTATCCCATTTTTCCGGAAAATCCATTATGCCAGTTCATAAGGATGGAAAAATGGAACCCCTTTTTGCCATTTACTCCGGTCCATTAGAAATTGGAAGTAACCTTCGCGTTATGCTGCGTAAATCAGGCTTCATGGCCATAGATGCTGGTTTATTCTCAAAAAATGCATTTTTCAACGTGAATACCCGAACGGATTTATCGAAGGCAAACGAGATTTGCAAGAGCCTATTACAATGATTTATGACGCATCCTGCTCATCTCTTGATCGGGTAAGCTAAGAATCCGGGAAGGCAACCTCGCCGATTCCACGTTTAGCGAGGAGATCAAGAAAGGCATCATATGTAATGCTGATCTGCTTTCCGGAGTCGAGCTTTTTCCATGTCAGATTGTTCGATTCAAATTCCTGCTTCCCCAGTACTATCAGATCCGTAGCGCCCTCCTTGTTCGCCTCCTTTAACTGCATTCCCATGTTTCTCTCATTTATGTTCAGGTGGGCCGGGATCCCGTTAGATCTAATCTTGGTTGCAAGCAAGACAGCAGAAGGGTAATATGTCATGTCGGGAGTTGCTACGTAGAACTTCTGCTCTTTTTTATCGTAGCCGAAAAGCCCTTTGTGCTTCAACAGCATCTCGAGGATTGCGTCACCCATCCCGAACCCAACTGCCGGTATATCCTGGCCCGAATAGAGTTGCGCAAGGTTGTCATATCTTCCTCCACCGAGAATGGATCTGAACTTTCCTTCCACATCAAATGCCTCAAAAACCACGCCGGTGTAGTAAGCAAGTCCCCTCACAGTCGAGAGATCAAGGAAGAAAGTTTCAGGGGAATACGCAGGAAGAATTTTGGATAACCTGAGAAATCTCTGTATCTGCGAATCGTTATCGCCATAATGGATTACATTCCGAATAACGCTCTCTGATAGCTCGATTGGTGTCACCTGCTCAAGCATTTTGCAGAAATCAAGAATACGGTCTTTTGGCATTCCAAGTTCTTCAAGGTCAAGGAAAAACTGATCCCTGTCTGTTTTCTTGAACTTGTCTATAATGGCGAAAGCCTTTGTAACATCCTTTATGCCATTCTCGAGAAGGACACGCTCCATAATGGATCTATCGTTTATGAGTATCCTGTAATGACCTTTTAGTCCAAGGTTGTTCAGAATAAAGGCAGCAAGACCAATGACCTCTGCATCGACTTCAGCGGAACTGGGTCCAAAGATGTCACCGTTGAACTGATAAAATTCCCGCTGTCTTCCGGCCTGGGGTTCCTCATATCTCCAGTACTTCTGGAAGCTGTACCATCTCACTGGCCTTGGGATATCCTTCCTTGACGTAAGCATCCTGACTACCGTCGGTGTTGCTTCAGGCGTAAGCGTGATCTGTCTTCCTCCCTTGTCCTGAAAAGTAAAACACTGGCTCACAAGCTCATCGCCGGATTTAATCCTGTAAAGATCCATGTGTTCCACAGAAGGCATCTCTATCTTCCTGAAACCAAAGACTTCTGCTGCCTTCTCGGAAACTTCAAAAATTCGCTTCCTGGGTTCACTCTCCTCCGGGTAAATATCCCTGAAACCTCTCACTCGCTCTAGAGCCACGGGTAAGTAATGCAACATGCTAAAATAAACAATACTTCCCAGATCTTTGAATTCCGCAGAGATATATATATACAATGTCGGAATTATAAAGTAATGCCCAGTAAATGGTCGAAACTCATTGCAGTTGCTCTTGCTGTTGTAATGATTGTAGCTGCTTTTACGATCATATACCCATCCCTTCTGAAGGATTCTCATGTCAGTAGGCAGGCTTCTTTTGGGCCAAAGCTTATTGTCCACACCCTTAATCCGCCGAAGGTCGCTGGTAACTCAACAACTTCGACGACTGTTCAGGTATACTCCGTTGTTCCGAGGGCTTTTGGGATATCCGGTTACCCGAACCTCACGATACCTTCCCAATCCTCAGGTAACAACAGTTATTATGTGGAGTTGCTCAACCAGACAGTAACCAGCAATACATCAAAGCTGCTCCTTTCTCCTGAATTCAATACGATATCGAGCGAATGGATATCTGCATTCTCCGCAAGTAGTGGATCTAACCTCCCGTCACTCACGGTGGATGCATATGATACCGTCTATTCAGGAAATAACATTTCAATATATTCATACTACAACAACCTGCCATACAATCCCATGAACGTTGTGATGCAGAGCTCTCTTGATTACAACACAACAGAGGTATCACAGTGGTTCAACGGGACATCTGTCAACCCAAACAACTACTCAACGGTCTCCTTTGCCCAATATGCAATGTACCTGAACCTGAGTTTTCCTTCCATTCCTTCACAGGTCCTGCACGTTTCAGGTAACTCATCTGCTTCAAATAACTCACAGTTAATCACACCCGATCAGTGCTCCAATTTCTACTACAACGTAACATGTTACTCCACATACAATGATGTTTTATCGGTCAACTATACAGACTCACAGGATATGCACAGCCCTGTTCTCCTGCCGGTGCTTGCAGTACATCTTTCTAATGGGACGTACAACGGAAAGAGTTTGATAGACTTTTACAGCTCAATCACCCTGTTGAACGACAAGATTGGACTAAATTCCGCCAACGCATATGATAGCAGTTCTGGGCAGGAATCATCGACCATGTCTACCTCGCCGTCGTTTGAGCATATTGCAAACATATCCAACTCTGCCTCGATAAGCGGAACAAATGTAGAGACAAAATCTATCGCATTGCAAACCGGCGAACCAGCAAGTAAAGCACAAAACAAAACAACGGGCATCGTCGGCATAGCGAACGTGACTTACGAGTTCACCCATTACCTTAGGTACACAAACGAGTACACAAAAGAATACGAGGGTGTATGGAGTTCTAATTGCGAATACTTCACAGTTCATCTCATAAAAACTACCCTGACCGGAAGGACCAAGGATGGTTTAGGAACTGAGGCATCGATAGTGAATATATCAAGCGTGAACGGCATAAAGATGATCGCTGAAGACGTGCCGATAGAAGTTAACATGATCGTGCATGATCTGCTGGAAAGTGCAAGCAATGGATCCATTGTTCTCAACTGGACAGGTTCTAATGCTTCATATCAAGCATCTACAGTATGGGCAGAGATATATGCATATTCAAATGCCGGTTCAGTTATAAAGAGCATATCATCGGCACTTGCATTCTTCTCCAGTTCCCTGGGACTTGGTCTTGCAATTTCCGATGCGCTTGCAGCAACAAATGCAGCGGATGCAGATGCCTCGGAAGCCGGGGTAGTAGCAGATGCCGCAACAATGATTGCTAAAGCAGTTGCAATGTCTGCGGACATTCTTGATCTGTTCTCGACGATTAGCTTTGTATCAGGCAGTAATATAGCGTCTCTTGTTTATGGGTTTTCGAGTTACACACCTGGAGAAACAGGTTCAAACTATTCCCTAGCATACTATGAAAGCCAGTATCCTGTTTCCTTCACTGCGAATGGAAACACATACAGCTTCTATGCACCCACTGATTATCTGAATGCTACTGGAATAGTAAAATGAATTAATTCTAAGGGAGACATCTGAAGAATTTACTTAGTGAAAAGTGGGATGGAATAAAGTTTAATGAGTTTACTTGGATGAAATCGACGTTGATGGGTAAGTAATGAAGCATTTATAGCTTCAATATGATTCCGGTGGCAGTACGAAGACAGAACAGGCTGTTGGGTCGGCCTTTGCAATATCAGCCGCGTTTATCTGGTCCACCTATTATTCATTGATATTTTACGCATACTCCTACTCCCAGATTATTATTTTCGCAATTCCGTCGCTTGCCGGTTCCATTATATTTATAGTTCCTCTTCTCCTCAAGACAAAATCGCTGAATTTTCTCACTGACAGAAGAGTCATGTTTACGGGAGCACTATACTTCGTACAGCAGTTCCTCATCATCCTCTCTACGGAGAGGAATGGTTCAGTAATAACTACTATAGCAGTACTTTTTGGCGATGTTATCCTGTCCCCGGCGCTCTCGATTGCATTGAGGATAAACTTAATGAAGCTCGATTACAGGCTTTTCTCCTTGTCCTTGGCAATAATGATACCTGCATCTGTTCTGCTGGTTGCTTATGGCAAGACTATAACGGTAAATGGCATCCTAGGAGTTGCTCTGCTGTTTGGTGTGATGCTTGCTGTCCCATTTCTTTTTCTGACCCTTAACATGCTGATCACTGTAAAAGGTTCATTCCACGCACTCGCTGGAACATTTTTCTGGCCAGGGATCGTCTCACTTGCAGTCGGGCTGGCAATTTTCCATCAGGGTCCCTCCTCCATCGGTTTCCTGCCGGTCCTTTCTCTCCTGGTAACAGGAGTAACATCAATGGGTGTCGCGTACCTGTTCTTCTTCCGGGCATCAAGGCTGAGCGGTTTTGCCATAACATCTGTTCTTCAGGCTCTAATACCACCATTTACACTGATTACAACGCATTTTACAGAGTCTGCTTATGTATCTGCAATTTCCCTTAGCTTGATAGCTGTTGCTTCTATAGGTGCTGCAATTGCCGTGCTTTCCATGAAACCTGGTCGGTGAAATTTTAATACCGCCTTTGTAGTCTGCAAGTCTTTATTTAACGAATTCACATGTTGTTCCATGGTACTCAAGGAAGGAGATAAAGCACCGGAATTTACCGGAACAGACGAGACCGGAAACAAGATCAGCCTTTCAGATTTCAAGGGCAACTCGACCGTCGTCCTTTATTTTTACCCGAAGGCGGAAACCCCTGGCTGCACAGCAGAAGCAAAATGCTTCAGGGATAACTGGGACTCCATCAAGCAGCTGGGTGCCGTGGTACTTGGTGTAAGTTCCGATACCGAGGTGAAGCAGAAATCATTCAAGGATCATCACAAGCTTCAGTTCACGCTCTTAAGTGACAGGGACAGGAAGATCAGGGACGCGTACGGCGCAAAAGGTTTCCTTATTCCAGCAAGAATGACCTTCGTCATAGACAAGGAGGGGGTTATTCGGGGCATCCATAATTCTCAGATGGATCCGAAAGGTCATATAGATTTCGCCATTGAAAAACTGAAATCATTGGCCCCCACAGAGGCTGGTAAAGCAACAAGTTGAAACCATCCTCTCAGACAAGGGACCCCTGGAACAATGCGTAGTAACGATATGGAGAAGCAAACAATTTCTGTCGACATAGGAGGCACCTTTACAGACATAGTGATTATGCAAGGCAACAGGATCAAGAAAGCTTTTAAAATTCCTACTTCCGTCAAGGCGCCTGCTGAAGCCGTGATTGAAGGCATCAGATCTGCAGGTCTTGACCACGTTGATGAAGTAATACATGCGACAACTATCGCAACAAACTCAATTCTTGGACAGTATAACCTGGACCTTCCAAGAACTGCTCTCCTTACAACCAATGGATTTGCTGATGTGATAGAGATTGGAAGGCAGAACAGGCCCTCCATTTATGATCTGAGGTTCAGGAAGCCAGTTCCAATAGTCATGAGGAAGTTGCGCTACGAGGTTGATGAGCGCATTGGGCCAGATGGAGAAGTAATCAGGGAAGTGAACCCTAAGGCTCTGGAAAAAATAGCTTCGGATCTCTTATTGCAGAAAGTTGATGCAATTGCCATAAGCTTTTTGCATTCATACCTGAACCCAAGAAACGAGATCTTTGCGGGCAAAATTCTAAGAAAGAAGTTTGAACATGTTTCCCTTTCTTCGGAGGTATCGGCAGAACCGAGGGAATTTGAACGGACATCTACTGCTGTTGTGAATGCTGCATTATCCCCGATCATGGCCGATTACCTGGATAAACTCTCCGGAAGCCTGAGCAGACTTGGCTGCAGGCAGATAAACATGATGTCAAATTCCGGCGGGCTAATGAGGCTACATGATGTGATCAGCAGGCCAATAAAGATAATAGAATCTGGCCCCACGGCCGGGGTAATAGCAGCAAATGAATTTGCAAAAGCTATCGGGGACAGGAATGTAATAAGTTTTGACATGGGAGGTACGACTGCAAAGGCGAGCGCAATAGTTGCAAACAGTATAGCAACAACGGCGGAGTACGAAGTCGGTGGGTCATCCAATCATGGCAGGATGATAAAGGGAACAGGTTACCCCGTCAGGACACAGTTTGTCGATATTGCCGAGGTGTCGGCAGGTGGAGGAACTGTTATCTGGAAAGATGATGCTGGAAGCCTAAACATTGGCCCGCAAAGCGCTGGATCTGATCCGGGTCCTGCCTGTTATGGGCTCGGTGGAGAGCAACCCACAATTACGGATGCAAACCTGGTTCTTGGCTATATCAGCGGAGAAAGCCCAGGCCGAACTATCATGTTGGACGAGGAAAAATCGATCAAATCGCTTTCGCTGCTTGGCGATCCGGTCAGGGTCGCAGAGAAAGCTATTTCTCTTGCCGACCTGGAAATGGCAAGGGCAATCCGCTTGGTAACTTACGAGCGTGGCCTTGATCCGAGGGGATTCGTACTATATGCTTTTGGTGGTGCAGGGCCACAACACGCCGCAAGAGTTGCAGAGCTGCTCGGTTCAATGGAGGTAATTATCCCTACAACCCCTGCTGAATTCAGTGCAATTGGATTAGTAGAAGCTGACTGGAAATACGAAGAATCTATGGCTTACCCATCAGATCTGGAAGCGGATTATGCCAGCCTTACTGTTAAGATAAGTCAATTGGGAGCTGATATTGCAATCTCTTTAAGCGCAGATTGCAGATATAAAGGCCAGGGTAGCGATCTCTCAGTTCCTGTCTCTTCAGTGTCAATGGCAAAAATAAAGGAAGACTTTGAAACCCTTCACAGTTCAACTTATGGCTTTACGCTCCAGCGTGAGGTCGAAATATCTGCCATAAGGGTCACCGGAACCAGATCGAGAGAGAAACCTGGATTTGAAAGAATGAGGACGAGAAAAATCGAATCACACACCAGGAAGGCAATAGAGTCAGGCGAATGGCACTCTTTTCCCGTCTATTCCCGGGATTCTTTACCATCTGGAGCGGTCGTCAGGGGCCCGGCAATGATTGACGAGCCTGGAACTTCAACGCTCATCCCGGCAGGCTGGTCCGCATCGTTTGGCTCTCATGGAGAGATAAGAATGGTGCTGCATAAATGATAAAAGACTGGGAACTTATCGGTAAAGCATCGCAGTTTATAGCGGAAGAGATGGGTATTTCGTTGAAACGATCTGCAATTTCACCAAACATCAGGGAAAGGATGGATCACAGTTGCGCCATTCTCGATAGATCCGGAAGAATAGCCGCTCAGGCTGAGCACATACCCGTGCATCTGGGTTCTTTCAAGATCGGGTCTATGAACTTGTTGGAGTGGATCAGATCCAATCGCACTGAGTTGTCAGAAGGAGATATGATACTGACAAATGATCCTTATATTACAGGAACACACCTGAATGATGTAATGCTGATGGCACCTGTCTTTCATGAAGAGTTGATATGTGCTTATGTGGTGAATAAAGCACACATTGTTGATGTTGGTGGACCCGTATTCGGCAGCCTCAATCCAAACGCAAAGAATCTCTTCCAGGAGGGTATGATTATACCGCCCGTAAAACTTGTAAAGAATGGAAAAATAGATTCCGAGATCCTCTCTATAATCCTCTCCAACTTCAAGGAACCCTCCACAGCATTGGGTGACATTAATGCACAGATTGCAGCAAACAGGTCTGGAATTGGAAGGATCATGGAGATGCTGGATGAATACGGCACAAAGGCCGTCATACATGGATGGAAGGAGGCTATGAAGCACTCAAGAAAACTTGCCCTCTCCGGTATATCAGGATGGAAGCAAGGATCATTTTATGCAACCGATACGCTTGAAGCAGGCAATTCACCAATCCTTTTGAAACTTCGTCTGGATATCTCGAATGATAGCATAACTGCAGATTTTTCGGGTAGCTCGTCCGATCTGGAACTCCCCCTTAATGCAGTGAATGGAGTAACATTCTCCGCAGTAGCATATGCAGTGAGGAGCGCTATGAATAGTGAAATCCCAACGAACGACGGGCTTTATTCAATCCTGAAGGTCCATGCTCCAAAGGGGTCCTTGCTGAATCCAGATTTTTCACTTTTTGTATCTTTTTGAAATGTTTAGACTACCCAGAGAATAGCCGACGTGGTCCCCCGTGCACTTAGCGAAAGTGCTGGCACTGAAATACCATCTGCATCCGCAGGAACAATGTTCAATGTGATGATGGGAGGGCCAAGAGGTAAAGGGAAATTCTGGTCATATTACGAGACGATTGGAGGAGGCAATGGAGCAGGCAAGGGCAGGAATGGTGAATCAGGGGTGCACAGCAATATGACGAATACCATGAATACGCCAATTGAAGTCGCGGAGCGTGAATACCCTATTTTCTTCACATCATACAAAATCAGGAAAAACAGCGGCGGTACAGGAGAATGGAAAGGCGGAGACGGCATCATACGTTCCTTCATGGCGAAGGAAGCATGCACCATCTCAGTGCTTGCAGACAGGTTTGTAAACGCGCCATATGCACTTGCTGGAGGAAAGAGCGGGAAAACCGGTAAGGTCTACATAACACATGAAGGCAAAAGGAAAAGATATCCAAGCAAGTTTACGGCTGACCTGTATCCAGGCGATGAGGTAATCATTTTCACTCCAGGCGGGTCGGGTTATGGTCGAAAACGAAAGACTAATCCTCCTCATAGCGTGAATAAGAAATACAATGCACATAACGATATACAAAGATGAACGCAACAATGAGACTCCTCTCATTCCGGTGATTAAGGGTCTTATTTAGGTTGGCCATTATGTGTGAAAGATCCGAATATATAAGCATCATTGGTAATTAAACGCAGTGATTTGATCTATTAGTGATATCTTGTTTGAAATACGTAATTGCTTGTTTCTCTACTTCTAAAAGGTAAAATAAATCTTAGCTGTATTCTAATTATAAGTCTTTTATGTCAGTTGTTAATCTTGGAACTTGACTTAGAAACTTAATCTGCCAAGTATAAAGTCCTGAATGGAAACGCTGGGAGGGAGATTCGAACTCCCGAGCTACGAGAGCACAGGCTTTCCAGACCTGCGCCTTACCAGGCTAGGCTATCCCAGCTACTTCGGCGTTATCTTTCATTTATATTTATTCTTTCAGCATTGCGTGAACCAAAACAGTATAAAAGTCACCCGCTAGGAATAAATACACTCGCATTTTCGTGAAGGGAACTAGAAGCAATATCATACGATACCAAAATATAGTTTTGCTTAAATCAAAGGGACAGTGAAAAACAGGGATGTCAACCCTGCCAGCAAAATGAAATGTGTTGCTGCTCGATTATCCTTCGACGTAGGATATATCTAAGTTCAAGGATTCCCGATCTGATGGATAGGTATAGAATCCCAAAGATTTCGCGCAAGGTTACAGCAAAAGCAAAATTTACAGCCGAGGATTACCTGAACTCTTTCCATCAGAGCAAAATGTGGATGCCCTCGCGTGCGATAATCGTCTTTTCTCGCAGGATATTTGATGCATTGTATCGTAACTTGTCCCTAAGGGAATACGAATTCCCTTATGGCGGCACATTTATCGAGGGTATCAACGTCGATCTCGATCTCATGGTGATAAGATCATATGCCGGCGCTCCCCTTTTGGCAACAATAGTTGAGGAGCTTGGAGCTCTTGGAGTCAAGGATTTCCTTATTGTAGGAACTGCAGGTGCCATTAACGATAAGGCGAAAGTAGGCGACTTGGTTCTATGCAGCAAAGCTATCAGGGATGAAGGAACCTCCTATCATTATGCAAAACCATCAATGTTTGCCTATCCAGACAAGGGACTTATAAAGTCTATTGAGGCAATTCTGATCCAGCAGAACAAGAAATTTTTGCGCGGGGGCACCTGGACCACGGATGCACCATACCGCGAAACTAGCCAGGAGGTCTCAGCATTCAGTAAAATGGGAATTCTCACGGTGGACATGGAGGCTTCTGCTCTTTTCACTGTATGCAGAAAACTCGGATTCAGAGGAGCGGCGCTGTTTATGGTTTCCGATCTTGTATACAAGGAACCATGGAGTGGTTTCCAGCTGGAAGGAGAGAAAATCGATGAGCTTGGAGAGACAGCCCAGTTTATAGCGCAAAGCAGATGGGTTGCATTTGATCCTGATAAGATCTCGAATTAGCTATCTTGAATGAATTCCTTGATAGAATTGAGCAAAGTCTTGAACATATCAGGCGTCAGATTTCCTGTGTTTGTATTCCTCGGACTTGGATGAAAAGAGGCAAAGATCCTCTTTCCGTCATCAAGGTTATAGGAATTGGCATGCTTAAAGACCATTTTAGAAGGCATCCCAATCCCGTAATGCTTCAGGTACTTGATGTAAGAGTCAAAGGCAATTTTCCCCAACAGTAGTATGGCTGTTGAATTTCTTAGCAGATCAAGTTCTCTTCGGAGAAAAGGGAAGCAATTCTGCATTTCTTCCCTGGTCGGGATGTTATCGGGCGGTACACACCTGACTGCCGCAAGTATGTAACAATCCTTCAGTTGAAGGCCATCTCCTGTGTTGTCTGAATTTGGTTGATTTGCAAATCCGGCATCGTAAAGGCCCTTCATCAGAAACCTTGCTGAAAGATCACCGGTGAAAACTCTTCCTGTTCTGTTTCCACCATGTGCAGCGGGGGCCAGTCCTATCACAACGAGTCGGGCATCAGCGGGGCCAAACCCAGGAACAGGCTTTCCCCAATATTCCTGCTCGCGAAATCGCTTAGTCTTTTCTTTTGCTATTTTCTCCCTGAAATTAACAAGGCGTTTGCACTTCCTGCAAGATATAATATCCTCTCTCAGGCGTTCCAGATTGTCGTTATCGCCATCATATGCTTTCCCAGTATTAGTTGGATTTGCTTGACTCAAGGCGATTGTCATTCAAAGCTTGCTTAAAAAATTAAGGTCTCTGCAGACTAACAATTTCGATCCATGTTTAAGGAACTGGCTTCAGTCGGCATTGGACGGTTATTTAAACAATCTATCACCTGACTTCTTCCAAGCACAATTGGAAATCCAAGGATGTAAATTTATAGTCTAGGTATTGACTCATTCCTAACTGAAAATAGGGAAAAAGCGTCGGGGGGGAGATTCGAACTCCCGAGCTGAGACAGCAATAGATCTCGAATCTATCGCCTTACCGGGCTAGGCTACCCCGACATGATTGCGGAAAAAGAGCGGGTTATTTATTAATTCCTGTACTTTGAATTATAATGTTCCTTCATCATGCATCTGTCAATAACGACTGTCAACCCAGCTTTCTTGGCATTATTCGCCGCAGTCTCGTTTATAACTCCTTCCTGGAACCAGATAGTCCGGGCACCTATCTTGACGGCTTCATTGACAACCGGTATCACCGTTTCTGGTTTCCTGAAAACATCAACAATATCAACCTTTATTTCCGGGGGTATGTCGATAAGTGTAGGGTAGGCTACTATTCCTTCCCAGCTCGTGAAATTAGGGTTTACAGGAATTATGTTGAAACCATTTTCCCTGAGATACCGTGCAACCCTGTAACTTTCCCTGTCGTGCTTATCAGAAATACCCACTACTGCAACATTTTTAGAAGTAATCAGTATCCTTCCTATCTTGTCATTATCATATTGGTTATGTGGCATTGTAATTCAACCTCTGGATCGGTCAAACCGATCCAACACTTCGGCTTTGTTATTCATCTCTAATTTAAAACCCTTCCCAACATGAATAACATAAACTCCTGATCTGTCAGCGGCATAAATGTCGCATCCAAAGACTTTTACGCTTCCAAGAGGATATCCGGCACTATCCACTGAAAACGTTTTAGTAACTGGAATGTTGAAATTTCAATTCCAAATGCACAACTTTATGAATAAGCGGCTCAAGACTGTATGCCAGGCATCAATTAAGTAAAGCTTGTTTTTGCTTATAGTTTACAGAACATTATGGTTGATACATTGCCAACACACAGATGTAGGTGCACAAAACTATGGACATAGTTTATATATTTTTTTGTAATGTATAAGTTCTATGTTCTGTGAAAAATGCGGTTCACTTATGTCTCCTGTTGGTGACAAGTACATCTGTGGTACTTGCGGTCACGAAGTGAGCAAGAAATCTGCAGGTAAAACAGAGAAGATAGTGAACAAGGGTAATGGCAAAGAGGTCATAATGATCAAGGAAGAAAAGTCGGCCGAGCCTCTTGATTCTGATGCAGTATGCCCAAAATGTCATCACTCAGGCGCATACTATCTTTTGAAGCAGACGAGATCCGCGGACGAACCAGAGACCAAGTTTTACACATGCGAAAGCTGCGGTTACAGATGGCGCGAATACTGAATTTTCTGCTAACTTTTGCAAAAAGGATCGCGAAAAATCTCCCTATCTGCAAAGAGATTTAAGCATAACATCAATCAGGTATCTCCAGATTGTTGTTATGATAATAGACAGGAATTTCTTTGGTTTTGCCAGGACTGGAACTATTTCGGATTTCAAGTATCCATTGATTCTTGATTCTACCAGAGAAGAGATGCTCTCCATGAATGAAGAGGGCTTAAAGGTCTTAGGTAAATACATTGGAGAGGCTGTGCAACGAAGCACAGATGGAAGTCAAATAGAGAATGAACTGATTATTGGAGAAGAGATAATAGTAATAAGAAATGCTGCGGCTCTATTGCAAAGATCTAGAAAGTTCGTTTCTGCCGTCATGGATATACATGAAAAATATGGCTTCGGCAGGCTGATTTATGCTCCTGGCATAGCTGATCCTTACCTTCTTCCTGTTCTTGTTTACATGGGAATCTCGATCTTTGATGACATTCTTATGAGGAAGATGGCGCTTGACGGTCTTGAGGCTACACCCATCGGATACGAAGAGAAAGACGATGCGGATGGAAACAGGAATATTGCCCTATGCCAGAAGATTGTCGATACTATCTCAACTTCCATTGAGAGAAAGACTCTCAGGGAGATTGTAGAAAAATACATGATTTCAGGCAAGTCGATTGAGATCCTGCGCATCCTTGACTCTGAATATCTTGACAGGCAGCTAAAAGTCTTCCCCAGGGTAACGCCGTATATACGCGCAAATGACATAATGTCACTTGGCAGGCCGGATCTCGTTGATTACAGGAACAAGATATCATCCAGTTACAACCGTCCGGATGGAAAAGACATCCTTCTTCTTATACCGTGTTCCGCAAGAAAGCCTTATTCTCAGTCTGAAAGCCACCAGAGAATCATCGAGGCGTTGTCCGGCCTCAGATCAAGAGTACATGAGGTCATAGTAACTTCACCAGTAGGGCTGGTTCCAAGGGATCTTGAGAGTATCTATCCTGCAGCATTCTATGACATTCCTGTTATAGGAAAATGGTTCGAGGACGAGAAGCTCATGATCAATGAAATGCTCACCGGTTACCTGAAAAGAAACAATTATTCGAAGATCATTGCTTTTGTCAAGGATGATCTGAACTTCATACGCCAGGCTTTGCCCGAGTCAGCCACTTTTATCAATGGAAGCGTGAAGAAGCATTCAGATCTGGAAGCTTTAAGAAGGGCGGTTAACGATGCTTACCTGTCCCTGGAAAAGCAGAATATGCGATCTGAAAAGACACAAGAAATGCTCTCTATAGCCAGGTTCCAGTTCGGTGATTGGGTTGGACCCTTCCTGAGGGACGCCAGGGTGATAAGAAGCTACAATCAGGATATGTTCAGCCGATCCGGAAAGGTTGTGATGGTTTTCAACAGGGAAGCAGGTAAGATGACAATAACCAGGGAGATTGCTAGTTTCTTCCTAAAAGCCGACAAATTTGTCGTCAGGATAGATGACTTCAAGCCCACAGCGAACATCTATGCGATGGGCGTTGAATCCTGCGATCCTGCCATTCGCCCTGAGGACGAGGTGGTTGTGGCTTTTGGAGACGAGGTCAGGGGGGTAGGGATCGCAAAAATGCCAGCTATTGCCATGAAACAGCTAAAGAAAGGATTAGCGGTCAAGATGAGGAACTGACACTTTTTTCGTCTCATACACAGAAGGGTGATGACCAATGTTTATATAAGCTGATTAAGTGCAGAATGCATTGAACAGCAAGGGAGTCGCTCTTCTGGTTGTTGCGATTGTAGTGCTCGCATCACTATTCTTTTTCGTACATATTACCCCACCTGGAGGTCCGATAAAGATTCCAAAGGTGTCCCCACCAAAAAATCTCTCACTAAACTACACCTTCTTTGAGAACGAAACGCTGGTTCCCTCTGTCCTTGACTATGATAATGCCACCCTCTATAACTTCTCTTATACGGGTAACGTGACAACAGTAATCCGCGGGTCGTTAAGGAATGCCTCAACAGGGAATCTTATTGCGGATCAGTACGCGTACATTTCTCTATATCCGGCGGGTGCTCTGAGCGCCATGAGTTCCGGCAAATTCATATTTACCGCACTTCGCGGTGGAAGCGGTGATTTTTTCATCAAGGCCCCTGGATATGCAAAAAAGCTGGTTAACCTGGATCTCAATGGAAAGACCATTTGGCTGAACGTATCCCTTGAGCCTGCAATCAAGTACACGCTTTCTGGCAAAACAGAATACTCTAACGGCACAATTGCTGGAAATGTGTCTCTCGAGTTTGCTGGATTCTTCTCCACATTTAAGGTCATATCAAATTCCGATGGCTCTTTTTCCATCCAGCTTTACAATGACAGCTATCAGCTGACCGTTCATGAAGTGTACCTGAACCCGCTACCAAAACCATACGAATTTAATGAAACCGGAAAAAACCAGAATAATGTCATAATCAATGTTTACTATAACGGATTCAGGTTCAACGTTTCCGGTTATGTTAAGAATGTTGCTGGAAAGACTTTACCCGGAGCGCAGGTTGTTCTGCAGTATTACAATACGACGGCACTGGCAAACGGCAGCGGCTATTATCAATTGAAGGTTCCATTTGGATTCAGCAAGCTTATTGCATACAAAGCTGGATATGGCTATAACGAGACTACTTACTACTTCTCGGCCAATATTACAGATTTCAACTTCACACTTGTGAACATAGATCCATTCAACCAATCATCAGGCATAATACCACCTTCCCTTTACAACTCCTCGAATTATCTTGCGAATTCGTCTTCATCAGTTAACTACAGCAAGAAAGGCTTCTACGTCCTGGAAGGCATAATAACCAATAGTTTTGACAATCTACCTGTGTCATTCACAAACTTCAACTTCATCGTAAACGTCAATGGATCCTATTTCAGAAGTAATTCGTCAACTACTTTGAATGGTTCCTATAGAATTTATTTCTCGTATCCTGGCACCTACAGAATACTTGTCGATAGTGGAATGTACCTGCCATTGGTCTTAAATGTGAGCATAAGTCTTCCTGTCACCCTGTATAACTTTACTGTCACGCCTATAAATGCATCTATACACACGATCAAAGGCACTATAACAAATTCCTATACGAAGGTACCCATCAGCAATGCTACGGTGAAAGCGTTACTGTACCGGGATCCAGCATATTTTGTATACGCCAGGACAAACGCTAACGGGTCATATATAATCAGGGTCCCAGATTCGAATTACTCTGTCAATGCGACTGCATCTGGTTACCTGCCCAATGAAAGCAGGCAATTCAATCTTACCGGGAATATAAGTGAAAACCTCACTCTTGTGCCTGTAAACTGGAACAAGAATGTATGGACTGATCAATTGATCCCGGGGCTTACAGTAAATGAGGTAAAGTCTGGTCTCTCAGGGGCTGGAAACTACACCTCATCCAACTTCTATAATATTTCCGTGGAGGCAGTAGATAGAGCTTCCAATCTAACAATAAACAACACGCAGTTCCTGATAATTTACCGCATTTCAGGCGTTTACTATTACGATATACTTTACTCAAATAGATCCGGCCTGATAAACATGGGATCAATGGAGGGCGGGGGCTACTCCTTCTTCATGGTTGCAGTTAACTATTCACAGTCGGTCCTGGCGCTGGATCTGAACTCTTCTATGACGGTAAAGGAAAAGTTCGACCACAGGCAGATGTACGCAGCGGGTATAGTGCTCTCAGACTCTTTGAATTCAACTTCGGAGAACAGGAGCGTACCAGCTTCACTACTTAAGATTACCAATTCCTCCCTCTCAATATCCATACAGGCGAGCCTTGAATTCAATGGAACTGATTTTACATTTGATGGCTGGAATGGAACATTCAACTTCTCCTACCTAAATGTCCACTTCATACCTCTTAACAGCAGCATGAAAATCTCAGGATATCCTGTATCTGCGCATTATAACCTGACTCCATACGCCGTTGAGATCACATACAATGCAGCGGCTGCATGGTTTTACTCGATCAATAATTCCAAGCCAATCGAGGTATCCGCAGGCAGAGGATCGTTTAATTCGTTTGCGGTCGCAGGCTTAAATGCTGTAGTGCTGAATGTAAGCGGATCTAACCATGATTACAGTTCGCCAACAGACTTGACTGATTCATCTCCTGATTCCAGGATATTTTTCAACATCACAATGTCCGACGAAACAGTTAACACAACAGGCTTCAAGAAAGTGGGTACCTCCGATAACTACACGTTCAACCTGGATCTGTCGCCCGGATCACTGGTAATAGGTGGAAATGTTTCACTCGACCTGGCTTCTTCTTACATTTACATGAATGGTGCCCAGCAGACATTCACCTTCGTTAATCATGCCATTGGAAGCAAGACTTACTCTAACTTCACGCTTGCCCCATTTTTCTTCGCGTCCGGCAATGTAACTATGAATCTGGTTACTCCGGAACCTCCAAATAATTATATAATGAGCCAATTTAACCTGTATTACTATAAAGTAACATTAACATGAATGGAACATAAGACATAAATGGAGTGAAAATAAGTGGAAGATGGGTAT
>JAKATM010000119.1 GCA_021818765.1 Thermoplasmata archaeon
TTGAGTAAATCTTATATGAATTATACGTTAATGACGTGAGATGCCGGATAAGATTCTCCGTTTCTGCATTTACCAGATATTGGTTTTGGACTGGTGGTTTTCAATTTGACAGATAGAAAATTTAACTTGGGAATAATAGGTTTAGGCAGAATCTCTTCAGAATGGATCATGGCTGCAAAGAATACCGGAATGATTAGGATATTATGTGCATGCGACATTGATTCTTCCAAGCGAAGTTTGCACCCTGATCTGACTTTTTACAATGACATAGAGAAGATGCTTCATTCTGAAAAGGATCTTGATGCGGTAATAGTCTCAACTCCAACCAGCAATCATTATGAGACTGGATTGAAAGTGGTTAAATCAAGAAATAATCTTGTAATGGAAAAACCCTCTGCCTTGAGTATGGAGAATTTTGTCAATCTTTTAAGGCTTTCTCAAGAATACTCAACTCTATTCTATAACGCATTTCACTTCATGTTTGCGGAGGAGTTGGTTTGGTTCATACATCATAAGGAAGAATTATCTGGTTATTTAGGGGACCCTGTTGGCTTTTCGTCAATGTTCAATGATCCTTACGCGCCCGATGGTAAAGTGTTAAGAGAATACCAATCGCTTTCAGGAAGCTGGGTTGACAGTGGCATCAACGCACTAAGCATATTGTATAAAATTTTTAAGGAAACTAAGAACGTTTTTTCCATAGTTGGACATGGAGAAAGAGGTCGAGAAAGCGATACCGTATCGGAGGTTATATTGCAATCTTACAGTGATAAAGGAAAGAGTATTTTTGGAAATATTTTAACAAGCTGGACGTCTGGAACGAATTTAAAAGTTACAAACATCTTCTATTCCAAGGATATTGTTCAACTGAACCATACGAAGCAGAGCGTAGAAATATTCAGGTCAGACGGTGGAAAGGAAGAAAAGTTCCACGCAACTAAACCTGGAAGGCTATCGAACCATTATGGAGGGCTTATTCTAGATCTGTATAACAACTTGTTGAATCATACTGACAACGCAGGCATGGCACTTAAGATATATACCGAGTTATTCAACGCATTTGATATGGGGCCAGGTGAGAATACTGCCGGAAAGTAAATTTACTGCTAGGAAAATCGTTTCAGCTTCAAAGACGTTCACAGACAGGGTCGAACCAGTCTCTATCTTTAACAAGCATCTATCAAGCATCATGGAAGGAGAGGCAAAACAGAAAGCGCTGGTCTTCTACGGTGTCGGAGGCGTTGGAAAGACCAGGCTTATTACGGAATTGATGACTAAGATTGAAAAACCTTCTGACAGTGGCCAACTAGCGTATAAGAAAGCTACAGTACTTCTCCATATAAGCATGGATATTCATGAATATGATTCTCCAATAGCTGCACTTATTGGCTTAAGGAAGCAGATTAAAGCCCCATGCGTTCTATTTGATTACGCGCTTGCAAGATATCTATCATTAATAGGGAAATCTGCGGATCAGATACGTGAGTTTATTCCAAGAGATAGCGTTTGGTGGGATGTTCTTGGGGAGTTGCTATCAGTTGTACATGTGCCGATAGGACTGTTGGATCGTATAATAGTCTGGGCAAGGGAGAAGCATTCTGACCAATTCAGTTTATACAAGAGCGAGATCGAGGAAATTGACAGCGTACTCCATGATCCAAGTGCAATATCAGAAAGGCTTCCGCATTTCCTGGGACTTGACATATCTGTGATATCGAATACAAAAAAACAGGTATTCGTCGTATTTCTGGATTCCTATGAATCTATTTTCAAGAGGCAAACCTATAATGAAGGAAATGTCCAGCCAGATGAATTCGTAAGAGAGCTCCTCATCTCCTCGGATAATTCGCTTTTCGTTATAGGTAGCAGAGAATATCTCAGATGGGGGGAACTTGATCCTAGTTGGGATGAAATACTTGATCAGCACATACTCGAGTTCCTTAGCCCAGAGGATTCAGAATATTTCCTTAGAAGCGTTTCAATAACCGACGAGGGCATTATAAAGTCTATCGTGGATACTTGCAAGGGACTCCCGCTATACCTAGATTTGTGCGTTGAAATTTACAGGAGAAAAGATCCCACTCATCTGAATGCCTCGGATTTCCTTATACCCACAAAAGAAATTATTACCCGGTTTCTTAATCATCTTTCAGAAAATGAGCGTGAGCTTATTGTTGCTCTATCCTATCTCCACTTTTTCAATTTTGATCTGTTTGAACAGATTGTGAAAATGCTCAACTTTCCTGTGTCGATCACAAATTTTGAGGAAATAATAGACCACTCGTTCGTCAAAAGGCTCGAAGACCTGAATGGTATCTTCAAGATCCATGATAATTTCTACGAATACGTTACCAAGGATCCTAGGATATCAAAGGTCGTAATTGAAAGAGTACTGTTAACAGCCATGGAATATCTAAAGGAAAACATGGATGAACTGGACGTCCAGACCCTGACTACAATGTATTCCAGTTTTATGCGGCTTGTTATGCTTGTTGGAAATGTTTCCCATGAACTTATGGAATCTATAATGGGAGTCTCCATCTTCTTGATTGATGACGGGTATTGGACACTTGTCGGTAATGCCATATCAGATATGGGTGAGAACATAGCAAGTATGACACAGTTCATGTTTCTCAAAGCCGTTTACCTGAGAAGGACAGGTGCACTTAACGCTAGTAACGACATTCTCATGGGACTCGATAAGAACGTGTCTGCTTTTGGACATTACAAGAATTATGTTGACTATTACATTGCGGATGTCGCAAGAGTAATGGGAAATTACGATTCTGCTCTTGGTATATTCAAGAGGATCGCTTCAAGCTTAAGATCTTCTGAGGACCTGAAGCTGCTTCTAAAGACGCAGAGGCAAATAGGGGATCTCACATTTGTAAAATCCAATTTTGGTGAAGCGCTTACAATCCTGGAGGAAACCTCTGCCATGTGTGATGCAGAGAGTCTTGAGCTTGCAGAGGTTCTTAGGATCATGGGGCATGTATATAGGTTCAATTTTTTTCTTGAGGATGCAACCTCCTATTATATGCGGGCACTTGAAATCGCAAAGAGATCCGGGGCAATTAGCCTGGAAGGCAGGCTTTATAATAATTTGACGGAGGTTTTTTGCTGGATCGACCAGAAGAAGGCATTTGAATTTGGAGAAAAATCAATCTCAATAAATCACGCCATAGTATCTCCTGTCGAAGAAGGGAAGACGTTAGCGGCCTTGGCAATAGCAAATGCGTTTGACAATAATTTCAATGAAGCTTTAAGGCTTGCAAAGGACTCAGTGCATATGCAGCAGAATATAGGCTACAGAGGCGGTGTCTTATTTGCGAACTTAGCCCTTGGGATAGCTTATGCACTTGCTCGAGATCAATCCTTGCTTGAACCTCAGATTAAGAATGTTCTCAACGTTCTTTCTGAACTTGAAGGTGAAAAGTTTTCAATTCTACCCCTTTTAGTTATATCAAATAGATTGCCAGATATTCAGGATTTAAAATACAAATGCAAATGGCTTGACTTTGACCGTACGCTTAAACAGCTCCTGGACCTGATTACAAAGAAAGATTAGGTGTTATAGGAAATACCTCATTATCAACGAAATGTAATCATGAAAATGCATAATCCGCCTTCAAATAACCTCAATGAGGTCTTTAGGAGGCGCGGCAGTTAGGAGCCTGTATCCCTGCTTCGTAACAAGGACATCATCTTCGATCCTGACGCCACCGAATCCAGGTATATATATACCAGGTTCCACGGTAACAGCCATGTTCTCCTTGATCGTGAAATCTGAACTACCGAAAGCCGAATGGTCATGAACATCCAGGCCTATACCATGCCCTACTCCGTGCATAAGCCGTCCCTTGTATTTGGTTGCATCAATCACATCATAGGACTTCTGGTTGACAAGCTTTCCGTTGATTCCAGGTTTGATCATATTCATGCTTTCGGACTGCGCCCTGTATACAATAGAATAGATTTCCTTCTGTTCCGAAGTTGCCTTCCCGAATACTGCAGTTCTTGTCGTGTCGGCTGTGTAGTCCTTGTATTTCGCGCCATAATCCGTCAATACGTAGTCACCTTTCTTCAGTTTCCTGTCACCTGGGGAATGATGAGGTTCCGCAGAATTTTCTCCGAAGCACACTATTGTATCAAAGCCCACACCTGATGCGCCAGCCTGCATCATCCTGTAGTTCATCAGCGCAGCGACCTCGGTCTCCTTCATTCCTTCCTTCAGGCTTGATAGGATTCCCTGGTAAATTTCGCTGCTTATCTTCGCTGCTTCCTGCAGCCGGGCAATCTCTTCCTTGGATTTGACCATCCTTGCTTCCATGATGTTTTTCGAGGCGTCAAAGAACTCGACACCTGGAAGCAGTTTCTCCGTCTCCTTTAAAAGGTTTACCGTAAGGGAGTCAAAATTGAGCCCGATCTTCCTGACGCCTTTAAGATCCTTCTGCAGGTTTTCATTCATCTGCTTGACGGATCCAGCGACTTCAACGTCGAGACCGGTTGCCCTGGCTGTTTGTTCCTCAAGCGAAAATACGTAAAGCTTTATTCGGTCCTTGCTTGCGACTATCGATGAGTTCTCGAACAGCCCTCCGACCGCTC
>JAKATM010000013.1 GCA_021818765.1 Thermoplasmata archaeon
GATCTGGTCTTTATTGGGAATGATAGAACCACCCCACAAGATCGAAGGAGAGATTATTTTCGACTCAAAGACAAATGTGCTTAATGCTTCTGAATACAGGATGAAGAAGTACAGGTGGTCAAAAGTGGCAATGATTTTTCAAACGTCCATGAATTCTTTCGATCCCTTGGTGACGGTTGGAAAAAATTTTGTTCAGCTTTTAATAGAGAAGGGGATAAGTCAAGATAAGATTGCAGCAAAGAAGAAAGTGATCGAGCTCTTTAGGCACTTCAATCTTCCTGAAATGACTTTTAACCTTTTTCCCTTTGAACTTAGTGGTGGAATGAAGCAAAGAGCAAGCATAGCGGTTGCGATATCTTGCAGCCCCACCGTTCTAATAGCAGACGAACCAACGACTGCCCTCGATACTGTAAGTCAATTCACCGTCATTAAAACACTTAAGGATCTAATGCTGAATCATGAGATCAAAAGCATGATATTCATAACTCATGATGTAAGTGTTCAATTTCTTATGGCAGATAGGATAATCATAATGTTGGGCGGAAGAATAGTTGAGGATGGCAAAGTGGATGAAATAAAAAACGATCCCAAGCATCCATATACAACATATTTGTTAGCCGGCATGTTGAACAAGGAGCAGGGTAATGGCTCTAAGTTACCTTTAAACAAAATCGAACAAAGCGACCTGAATGCCGAGGATTCATGCCCATTTGTCTCAATATGCCCTAAGATGATGAAAGTATGCCTAGAATCATTCCCAAAAGAAACACCTATATCTGATTCACACACTGTATTCTGCCATCTATATGGAGGCTATTGAAATGGCAGGAGATCTTGAGCTAGAACATGTATACAAATACTTCAAAGGAAAGACAGGAGGCCTTTCAACTGCACTCGATAACATAACTATAAAATTTGAACAAGGTAAAGTTCACGGGATCGTCGGAGAGAGCGGATCAGGAAAGAGCACATTAGGAAGGGTTTCAATTGGATTGGTAAAACCAAGCAAAGGAATTATTACAATCAATGGAAAGAATATAAGTAAGATGGAAGACAAGGAGATTTTCAAACTTGCGCAGTATATCCATCAGGACCCATACAGTTCATTGGATCAATATCTCAGTGTTGGAGAAATTCTAGATCGCCCTCTAATGTACCTCCTTAACATGAAAGGAAAGCAAGAGCGAATGGAGAAAGTGCAGGACATGCTTGTATCGGCGGGTCTTGGACCTGAATTTTATAGCAGAACAATTCAGGAGTTGAGTGGTGGCGAGAAACAGAGGGTTCTTGTTGCACGCGCCTTCATGATTGAACCAGAACTCGTGATAGCTGATGAACCTACTACCATGATTGACTTCGTGCACAGAAAGGAGATATTGGATCTTATCTATAACCTAAGTAAGATGAATCAAAGTACGATAATATTTATTTCTCATGACATATCCATTGTCGAAGGGATATCTTCAGACATTTGTGTGATGTATTCCGGTAAGATAGTAGAAAGCGGTTCCGTAAGTTCTATTGTAGAGAAACCATTGCATCCTTATACCCAGCTTCTTCTGAGCGTTTCCCCGGAGAAACTTGTAAATAAAAACGCTGATTTTGGCCCGACAAGTTCAAATTCTATCGCGACTTCCAAGATTCCAGTTCCAGTGAAAAAGGGCTGCAAATATTCAAGCGTATGTCCATTTGTATTTGCCAAATGCAGGGAAGTTGAACCTGAACTTGAACTGTCTTCAGGTCATCTTGTTGCCTGCCATCAATACAATTGAGATCAAGTTCTAATTATTCTAGTTATTCAGACATGAATAGCGGGTCAGAACAGGTTGAATGCCCTGTATATGCCTCCAAGAATAGATTCCACCTTTGTACTTAGAAGGGATACATATGACACATCATTTTGGAAAAGACCCAAATCCGCGGGGATTCCTGTGCTCAAGAAAAAGGCATTCATGTTTTTCGTGGATTCTATGATTGTCCCAATTCTGGACTTGATATGTTCATTTCTACCTACAATTATTATCTGTTTGACCTTCTTCCTTGAGGACGGGTCATATTTCCTGATCCGAAAACGGTTTCCAAGACGCCTTAATACCTCGGCTTCGTTGCTGAAAACCTCTTCGACCATGCTACCTTTTTCAGCCTCTAGGAAGTAAAGGAAGGTTTCTTCGTTGGGGTCCAGGAATCTGTTGATTCTTAACTTATAATTGTTTACCATTGCAATGGACTTAATCAGATCGGCTGGAGGCTCAAAAGCCAGTCTTTTCTGGGGAATGAGTTTATTAATCCGTTCAATGCTTCCCTTCGGATCCTTCATATTGAGGAAATCATTGATTTCAATTGCCTGATCAATATCAACCGTTTCAATGACGTCTGCCCCGCCATCAGAGGCAAGTTTGGCTATCTCCTTGTTTGAATAACCTTTTACGACTGCGCCCATGTCTACCGAGTCGGTAACCAACACTCCCTGATAACCAAAATATCTCCTTACGAGGTTATAGAATTTGAGCGATAGGGAGGCGGGGTATTCTGGGTCAATCGAAGGGTACCTGACATGTCCCATCATAATAGATGCCACCTTACTCCTCTTTGCCTCCAAGAACGGCTGTGTATCGCTCATTATTGCATTTAGGCTTCTCTTATCGTCAGGTAGCACCTTGTGCGAATCCTCTGCAACCCCTCCGTGACAAGGGAAATGTTTTGCAGTTGCGGCAATCCCAGCCTCCTGCAGGCCATTAATGTAAGCCGAACCGTGAGCCGAGACAGTCTGAATTTCAGAAGAAAAGCTACGCTCGGAAATAACTGGATTATACCTATTAGCAAGATCAAGATCTGGAGCCATTTGCCAGCTTAAACCAAGTAATTTCAGGTCATAACCTACTCTTGACCCGACCAGTTTCGTGAAAGCGATATTTCCATAAGATCCAAGGAAAGCATTGCTTGGGTTATATTCGATCCATGGAATCTGAACCACTTTTCCACCCTCCTGATCTATAGCTATATATGGCTGTTTAACACCATTCTCTATGACATACAACCGATTAATCCCCTTAACCAAGGATTGAAAGTCCTTTTTATCGTCAAAGTCTTCTTTGAAGAGGATAATAGACACTGGAAGGAATTTAGAAATTAGTTTCATCGACTCTTCTCTGCTGTGCCCCACTATTCCAGATTGAAGAAACATGCCATTTCTCATAATAACCAATAATGGCTGAAAGTTAATAAACAAGAGTGTTCGCTGTTGAATTAACTGACAACAAACTGAGGGAAATTATGGAATCTCGAGAAGTAAGTATTCCTAAACCCACTTACCCATTCAGCGCTTTCTTACTTGAATAAGAGAATTATTGAAGATAATTCTATTATAAGATATAGAAAAAGTTCATCAGAAAGGAACATTTCATGGGTTCAGCAATCAAATAATTTATATACAGACGAATTAATTGTAGTCTCTATGGAGCCAGCAAAATTCTTCCCCGTTGCTGTATGGTATAACGGTTCATTCGCAAGGGCACCCATGATGGCGAGAAAACCTCTAAATGCTAAAATGATAAAGAGAGATCTAAAATTAATCAAGGAGCAGGGTTTCAATTCAATCAAGTATTGGGTTGACTGGGCAACATGCAATCCAAAAGAGGATATTCTGGACTTTGCCCAGGTCAAGCATTTTTTTTCACTTTTAAATGGTTCGGGATTGAAGGTAATTGTCCAGATATACCTGGATTCCGCCCCGAACTGGATCGCCGCGAAATACCCGGATTCCCTTTTTGTGTCACAGGCAGGTCATAAGGTCGAGTCACAAGCATCGCCTGGATATTCTCTCGACCACCCTGAAGTAAGAAAGGCCGCAGGTATTTTTTTGGAGAAACTCTCTGGACTCTTAAGAGACGAAAAAGCTCTCTACGCTTGGGACGTTTGGAGCGAGCCACATGTTGTTAACTGGTCATGGTTTGATTATATGGGGCAGGAACCATGGTTTGATTATAATGAACATTCTAGATTGAGGTTTATTGAATGGCTAAAAGGAAAATATAAAAATATTGGCGATCTTAATGCAGCTTGGTATCGAACATATAGCAGCTGGGACGAAATCAGGATGCCAAAATATGTTACACTTTCAACTTACCAGGACATCATTGATCTTCAATTATTTACGGTAAATAAGATGAAGGAGGATCTGGCGTTCAGGGTTGAAAAGGTAAGAAGCGGAGATCCAAACCATCTTATAACAAGCCATTCTGCAATCACTTCTATTATGTCATCCATAATGGACTGGGGGGCAAATGGCAACGACTGGGAAATGTCAAAAGTCGTCGATGTATGGGGGACATCTTATTATCCGGCACACATAGGATCATTAAATCCATACGATCCAGCCCTGAGCGGATTATTTCTGGATGCATCAAGATCAGCATGTGATTCTTCAGGCGTTCAATTTTGGATTGGAGAGCTTCAATGTGGGCAGGCGGTAGAAGGTTTGAAATTTGGAATTCCTGTTGGCCCTGAAGAGATTTCAAAATGGACATGGGCATGTATCTCCAGTGGGGCGAAGGGACTCTTTTACTATGCCTATTATCCTATGTCATGCGGTGAAGAGATTTCTGGATTCGGGATGATCTCTTTTTCCGGTGAACCGAACGCCAGATCACTGCAAGCAGGGAAAATAGCGAATATCATCGCAAACAATTCTGAATTGTTCATTAATTCTAAGCCCCCAAGATCTGATGTAGCGATTATGGTAAATGTTAACGTAAGTGCAATGCTGGCTGCCCTCAGGACCGGACACAACAGGCTTACCGGCGCACTAGTCGGGACATATAGGATACTCTACAGCGCTGGAATCTATCCGGACTTTATCGATTATGATAATTTAACCCCCAAAACATTAAGCAGCTACAGTGTGGTATTTTCACCTTTGATGTTTAGTATTGACGAGACGCATTCCCGTATGCTGGCTGAATTCGTGCGCAATGGCGGGACACTTCTAAGCGAATTCAGGCCTGGATGGTCAAATCTTGACGGGGAAACCACATGCGAAATTCCTGGACAAAACTTGGCCGACCTCTTCGGTGCCAAGGAAGAATTTGTTTCCATCAACAAAGAATCATACATTTCCGCAAGCATAAATGGGTGGGAATCCAAGTTTGCCTTCAATGATGCAATCGAAGTACTTACGCCATTGACATCTGAAGTGATCGGAAAGAACGAAGATGGTAAGCCTGTTATTACAAGGAACAAATTTGGGAGAGGAAACGCTTTTTTAAGCGGTATTATCTTAAGCTCATACTTTGAAAAAAATCGAACTGAAGATATAAAAAGCCTGGTTTTGAATCTGATTAAAGACTCATCTGCGGGGCAGAAGAAGAGAAGCGTTTCAAGCAGTCAGAATGTCGAAATACGGCAACTCATTTCGGGGCAAGAAAGAATTTTGCTCGCATTCAACCACACCAATTCACCTGTTTCATCAGTAAAAATTTACACGGAAGGAACTTTTGAAAATATGACGGACATGATATCTAACAAGAAAATACCATTCAGAAAAACCAAGGAATCAATAGAAATGTTATTAGATTTTGATCCGGCTGAGGTAAAGGTTATCAGGATGAGGTAGTATCAGATATAGTTGAGATCATTCGTAAACATTAGTGGTACATGTAAGCTCCCTTTCCTTCCGCCGAAAATTATCTTTGTTAAATCACCTAAATTTTCTGCAACAAACTCCTTGTTCTTGACCTTCAAGATGTAAGTCCCGTCGGGGTTTGCACTAATGGTTGCAGTACAGCCAAAGTTTTCGACAAACCATGGCTGAAGTTGGTCTACAAGTGCGCTTGTGTTGAGAACTCTTACAGTTCCCTGGCTGTTCTCCCTCTTAAGATGAATATCGTTCAATTCCGCAATAGACCTAAGGGTAGAATCGTAGGGATGTATGCAAATTTCAGCAGAATCAGTTCCTAATATTCCATTTACTTTTTGTGCCATCGTCATAACAGCATTTCTAGACCCTGCATATTCCATTATGGTGCACAGGTTAGAGTCAACTTTCTTGAACGCGACCATATATGCCTGAAGATTCCCATGATATCTTGCTTCAAGCAGTTCCATGACGTATTTTTCCCGTTTGAACCATAGAGAATCGAGGAGAACCCTCATTAATTTCTTTGGACGAATATATCTAAACGGTTCCCTTGAATATAGTTGCCAGTAGTCAGCACTCCTCTGCAATCTAGTTCTTCTTTCAACAGTCTGAATGTTTAGGTCCGTCCTCTCGGTATCGTCTTTTATCTTAGCCTTAAAGATCTGACACGTTTTGACACAATCAAGCTTTTTGTAGAGGTCTATTTCACCCGAAACTAATAGTATCGGAAAAGCCTCTTTAATCAGATCATTAATAATTTTCCTTATAACTGCGGTGGAGTAGCCCATATGTCTGTAATCTCCTAGGGTAGATACAGAGCCTAGTGAAGCAACCTTCAATCTTGGACCATTCAAATAGCATTCAGTTTTAAAAATAGAAGCCTGGCTTACTGCCTTGCCATTCTCTTCGGCATAATAAGTATTTTTTATATTCTCATCAGAAAGAAGATGTGGGAATTCAGAAAACATACCCTCGCCTGGTTTTTGCTTTGGCCGGAAAACCAGATCAAGGTTTTTCCGCAGCATTGATGCAGTTTCTAATGTACCTCGGTTAATTACGGTTGATTGAGAGGCTCTCTTCATTCTTGGTTATCTCTATATTGACTTTACATTTTCTCTAATACTGTAAGCCAATGCTCAATCATTGAACAATATACAAACGATCTGCATCAGCCTTATGCTTTCGACCCTGGATATCAAACATGCCATGTTTAGAAGTTTTACTCTCGCATCCCTCTTGCAGCAACAGCAGTAGTATACGGAATAGAATTATCATTAACTATCCAAGCTCTGTTCCAAAGGTCTGTCGTAGTACAGCTATGGTATGGTACCAGCACAAACCTGTCTCCGAGTTTACTTGCTTTAGCAGGTACAATCACCGTGTGTTCCTCGGACATTGCGATGACATTGCAGAGCATACTATCCTCGTCATATACTTCTGGAAAATGATCATGATCAATGGAAATTCCTTTATACCCAACATCTAAAACAGTCCTCTCTTTACCGTGCACGCTCATTGCTTCCGCTACCACGCCCATTGCAATATCTTGAAACCTGCAAAGTCCCTGTTGTCTGCACCGCAAATCATAATATGCATAAGTCCCCGGCTGAATTTCCGTCAGATCAGGGTAATCCAACCAGAACTCATAGCTAGGGGTTCCTCCGGCAGTTATCTCAACTATTCCCCTATTTTCGGTAGGAATATTTTCAAGAATTTTTTCAATCAAATATATCTCTTTCCTGACTTGCTCACTGCGCTCCTTCAAGATTCGCGATTCTACCTGACCATCATATGCCATAAAACCTCTGAATTCCAGGTGTTTCAGCAATTCTGTTTTTTCATACAGGTGGATGGCTTCACCCGGGTCCACACCGCACCTGTTCATTCCAACATTCACATCTATATAGAAAGGAATCTCCACACCATAGTAACTGGCGCTTTCCGACTGCATTTCAGCCGCTTTTATATTGTCAACAGCTATTGAGATTTCGCAACCTCTTGAACTTAGGCTTGATACACGATCACATTTTCTAATATCTGCTACCTCGTTGCTTATCAAGATATTTTTTACCCCTTCTCTAAACATCACTTCTGCCTCAGAGACCTTCTGAACGCAAATTCCAGAGGCACCAGCATTCATTTGGTTATTTGCTATAAGTGGAATTTTGTGTGTCTTTACATGTGGTCTCAACTTTTTTCCATGAATATTGGAGATTTCCTGAAGCCTCTGTATATTATTATTCACAACAGACATGTCAACAGCCATGAAAGGTGTTTCAGCTCGAATCTCAAGAAAAGAAGAAAAATTCACGCGTGTAACTAGAAAATTAATATATATATAACTTATGGCAACGTCATGCGCGAATCAAATATAATAGCCGGGATGAGCAGAGGAGGACCTTACTCTCATGCGGTGAAATCTGAAAGTAATATCTATATTTCAGGCCAGACAGGCTTAAACTCGTCAAATCGCACCGATTTTGCTTCACAGTTTGACCGTTCAATTGAAAATATAAGCATGATATTAAGGGCTTACGGTAAAACAGCTAGTGAAATTTCTAAGTTAACTGTCTTTCTTAAAAGAAAGGATGATTTTACTGAAATGAATTCCCTGTTCGCAAAACATTTTCCAGCCAATCCTCCTGCCAGGACAACTATTGTATGTTCGTTCGTCAATGATGACGTCCTAGTGGAGCTTGATGCAATTGTCTAGTTTTAATTGAGCAAAATCTGCCCTCTCTTAACTTATATAAAGTTGCTACTTGAAAATCTTTCCATCCTTGAAAACTTTGATTAGATTGAGCTTCCGGCTAGCTCTCCGGATTTTGCCATAAGAATCAATCAGGAGATTCTGGCATTCAGAATTCCTGACAAGAATAATATCTGCTAATCTCCCGGGGTTAAGTGTTCCAGCGTTCGAATCAATAGCGCTTGCGGGCTTGACTGTGGTTGCCTTTACAGTATCTTCCAGGCTCATTCCTAGAAGCATAAATTTATCCATAGTAGTCAACAGATCATATACGGGCCCATTAACGTTGTTCAACCACAAGTCTGTGCTTATTGTGTCTGGTAGTAAATCATTCTCAAATGCTTTCTCTGCTACTTCCCATGAAAAACTGCCTCCTCCATGTCCAACATCAAAAACTACACCTGCTTTCTTTGCCTTGTAGAATTCCTCTGCGATTTCACCATCCTCATCAAGTATGCCATCTACCCTTTCCTCAAGTTTGTTGTAGAAGTTATGATAAAGATGAGTTATAATGTCACCTCCCCTCAGGTGCCTGAGGCCCCATGGCATGTGATGATTCTCAAACATCGTCCTGATCCCTAATTTCTTTCCCATGTCGGAAGTAGATTTTAGGCTGTTTCTTCCATGATGAGCCCATTTCAACCCGACTATTTTCCCCTTATTAGCCTCGATTACTCTTTTTATATTTCCCAGGTTGGTAAAATTTTGATAATAAGTTTCATTATCCGCGGTCAATAGATCTGCCCACTTTTGTTTTGACACCTCTGGAGGGTATTCTATCATTCCTAGCGACTCCGAATTCAGGAAGGCAAAGGTCGAAGTATGCGACACCGACATTACAAAACGCTTGAATGCCTCAAACGTTAATTCTCCAGTCGATCCGGCGTCTACTGCCGTTGTTGTGCCTCGAATAAGACAAAATTTATCTGGTTCAAGACCTAAATACGGACAGATTGAGCTGGAAATGTGTGTGTGCAAATCAACCAGACCAGGTATTACAAAAAGGCCCTGAGCATCAACAATCGACGAAGCATTTATCGACGAAATGTGCGACGCGACATCCTGTATGTTCTTGCCATCTATTAGTACGTCCATCCTCTCCATTATGCTCTTAGAAGGATCAACTACTGTTCCATTTCTTATTAGAGTTAAACTCATTATTCAAAGCCTTGAGGTTTCATAGCAATCATAGTATATATTTCTATTTTACAATAACGTGCAAGAGTTACTCAACTAAACGATGCGCTGGAAATTGTCTCTGGCATGTCGAATGCATTCATTGATGCATATAAAAGGCAACCATCACTTACTCTTGTCAATGTAATTCCATGAACCCTGAAACGCATTATTCCCGATTTCTCAATGCCATTGAAATTTGCGTCAAAGGAGAGAAGCCAATAATCTTCTCTCTTTTCAACCTTAAAATTATATTTGAGATAAAGGCTGCTCTGAGTGCCATCATCTTTGTAAAAATTGCCATTGGCTCCGTCTTCCGCCAGGTATATATTGAATTCAATCAGTTCCTCTCTCTTCATTGGGAGAATTGAACCGGATTTTACAAAGACGGGGATTCTTTCAATTGTAACATCCATTCCAACGTTTCCGGACCAAAGGCTGTCATCCCAAAATGAGAACCACTTCCCTTCGGGCAATTTAAATTCAATCCTGGTCTGTCCCTTCGAATGTACGGGTGCAACAAAAACATCACTCCCGAGCATAAAAACCGAATATTCATCATGGTCGTAGTCGACATCATCCCAGAAGGCAGGCCTTAGAATAGGTCTGCCATATAGATGTGCCTCAAAACACAGGTCATATATGTAAGGGATCAGGGAATACCTTACGTTGAGAAACTCCCTGATTATTTCAAGATAATCTTGCCCATAAGACCAGGGTTCCCGTCCTTCCTTGGCAGAGTGTACCCTGAAGAATGGAAAGAACGTTGACATCTGAAACCATCGAAGAAACAGTTCATTTCCAGGCTCACCGGCAAAACCGCCCGTATCAACTCCAGCGTAAGGTATTCCGGAAAGTCCAAGGTTAAGCACAGTTGCTATCGAGGAATGCATCTCCTCCCACGTGCTTTCTGTATCCCCCGTCCAAACAAACGCATATTTCTGGATTCCTGCCCATCCAGATCTTGATAAGATAAAAGGTCTAGAGATATTGTCATAAGCTATCAGCGCATCATAACAAGCCTTTGCCATTAAAAGTCCATATAGATTATGTGTCTCTACATGCAAGCCCGCCTTAAAAATTGCACACTTCGGCAGAGAATTATCTCCACTGATCGTAAAGGCGACCGGTTCATTCATGTCATGCCATATTCCACTTATCCCTTTGTCGAGCAAAAATGAATATTTCCCACCCCACCATGATCTTGCACCGGCATCTGTGAAGTCAGGGAAAGCCGACAACCCAGCCCATACTGGGGCGTAGAGCACGTTTCCGTCTGGATATTTTACAAAATGACCTTCTTTCAAGCCTTCATCAAACAATGTGTACCCTGGTTGCATTTTTACTGCAGGATCAACGATAGCGGTAGTGCGTATCCCATTTACCTTTAATTTTTTATTCAGTTCGCTTATTTGATTGAATCCTGATTTATTGAAAGTGAAGATCTTGAAACCGTCCATATAGTCTATATCCATGTGAATGCATGATAGCTGAAGCTTGTTTTTAATAAAGCCATCAGCAAGTTTTTCAATCTCATCACATGACTTATAACTATAGCGAGATTGATGAAAACCCAGTGACCACCTTGGTGGAAGGAATGGTCTCCCCGTTATTATGCAATACTTTTCGATCAAATCTGGAAGACTGCCTATCCCGACATAATATTCCAGTCCGCAAGATGAAAAATTGAATTTGACAACATCTTTTGATGAAGAGCATATATCAACTTCTCCTCTGGAAGGATTATTATAAAAAATAAAATATCCACGACTCCCTACAATATCCACTAAGAGGGGAATAGCAAGATAGAGTGGATCATCCCCGGGGCCGTATTTTCCATCGGCGTCATGATTCCATAATACCGATTTTTTACCTCTTAGATTCAAACCTTGCGACTTTTCGCCTAGAGAATAAATGAATGAATTACTCCTGATACGAGATTGACATGCAACGCTTTTTCCAGTAAATATGGGTGGAAATTCTTCTCTTAACAACTCATCACCACTGTAAAACTTGATACCTCCACTCCGGTATATTTCAACAATTAAGTCGTTAAAATGAATCTTATACCCAAACGGCTTTTTTTCAAGACTAATATCCGATTGGATAGCCTTGAATTTCTCTAACATTGTATCCAGTGCACAATCCCGCCATGTGATCTTTATCAAGTTGTGACCTATGGCTTCGATAGTTAGTTTTTCGTGCTCAAAAAAAATGTGATCCTGTTTTTTAGAGTATCGGCTTTTATTAATTCATCAATGGGGGAGGGATTTGTCACTACTTCAGTAAAAAACTTGTTATCGTAGTCGTCCCGTAAGATAGTGTATGCTGCAGCATCCAATGCAATAGCTTCTCCAAATCCGTCTTTTACTTTCATTATTCTTTCGTACAAATCCAAGTTTAAATCAGCAACCGATCTGTAAGGGGAATTTATTAATTTTTATCTCCTTCCAGTTAATCCCAACGTTTTCAACAAACTAAAAAGAGCTGAAATAAATGGCACATTTTCATGAAAATAATTGAATCATGATACTATCTCGGTAATGAAAATTTAATTATCAAGTAACGTTAAGCGCTCTAATGACAAAGCAGATAATTCTTGTTCCGGAGCCTAAGAAAGTCGAGTTTGATGGACATTTGGAAAAATTTGATGGATTCTCAAACATGCCAGAACAGATTAGAAAGCGTTTTAACTTAAAAAAAGGCTCATGGGAAATTAAGAGGATAAATAAGAAAGGACAAGGAATCTCTGTTTCGCGAAAAGAAATAGAAATTTGGGGCGAAAGCAACATAGCTTACGCATCGCTAATACAGTTAACCAGGAATTATCCGGGGTTTTTTCCGCTATTGTCTTTAGAAGAAGAATGTCCCTTCAGTTTCCGGGGTTTTCATCTGGACATTGCAAGAGGAGGGGTCCCATCAATATCCACATTCGAAGAATTATTAAAATGGCTCTTTCTTCTCAAATATAATAAATTTGCCATCTATTTTGAAGATCTCTTTCCTTGGAATGACAAGGAATCAATTGGCTTTCATAGGGGGAGACTTTTGGATACAGAATGGAATAGAATTCTGGCTATATCCGGCGAACTTGGTATCGACACTTTTCCTTCGCTTGAGTTGCTAGGCCACATGGAACATTTTCTCAAGCTTGAAAAATACCAGGAATTTTCGGAGCTATGGTGGATGGACAACGACTGTCTAGACGTAAGCAACAAAGAAGCAAGAAAGTTTGCACAATCACTGCTTAAAGATGCCTTGGGAAAATCGCCGTCAAACCTTATGCATATAGGTGGAGACGAAACTTGGACACTCGGTCGGGGCAGAAGCCTTGATAAATTGCATGACTATCAAGGACCAGATCTCTATCTTGAACATTATAGGAGCTTAATAGAACTTGTAACCCAAAAGAAAAAGATCCCTGTCCTTTGGGGTGACATGCTTACTGGAATGTATCTGAACAGCGATAGCAGAAAAGCATGGGCAAAGGTAGTCGAGGATCCTATCTGGGATTCAGCAGTAATTGCAAACTGGGACTATGAACCACTGGACATAACCCATTTTGTATCCAGAATCAGGGAAATAGGGCACAAAGACAAACAGATAGCATGTCCAGCCCTCCATAACTGGAGCACATTCTATCCAGACTTTGAACCTGCAATAAAGAACGTGACATCATTTCTCAAGGCTGCATTAAAAGAGAAGCTCCCGGGTTTTATGATCACGGCATGGGGGGACAGAGGCCAGGAATGCCTCTTTTCATTTTTAAATCCACTTATAATGGCTTCAGCCGATTTTACATCGGAGCCTTCCAAATGGCCACTCAAGTATTCAATCCTGTCAGGCGAACCCCTGAAATCTTCAGAATCCAGGTTTCTAGCAGGCAAAACAGCGATCGGCCCGATGATCAGGAATGTTTTGTATTCGCCCCTTGGGTACATGTCGCAAAGAAGGCCCCTAAAAGAAGATTGGAAAAAAGAGATGAAGGAATTTTTAACCACTTATCAGAATGTAGATCTTTCAAGAGACATGGATCTTATAAGGAGGATGATATCGAATGCCTTAACTCTATCAGATAAAAAGTTTGATCTGGATCTATATGAACAAATGGTCAGAAAGTACGAGGAACTATGGTTAGCCGAGAGAAAACCAGATGGTCTTGAAAACGTGGTTTCAAGACTGCTTGGAACCATGGAAAGTAAAAGGCTTAAGTTAGCCTGATACCAGTTAAATGTGTCAGCGAATTTTTGCTGACATTGATTTTTTTGATCGAGAGATACAGTATTTTTGAATACAACATTGTGGCAATAGGCCTGTGACATCCCCCTTCACATTAGAGGTTGGATTTCTCATTCAAATGCGTTGAACATGGACTAAACACAATGACTATATGTACATATAAAGACAAGAAACAATAAAGTTAGGGCTATTCTCACATTGATATCGGAAATATTTTTGCATTGACTAATTCTGAGGACACGCAGCATATGTAAATTCTTCCACCTCAGATCAGTTGAATAGCATAAATCCAAGGGCATGTCTTATGTTGCTATAATGTATAGTACTTAAACATCTTTACCTACATCAAAGATAAGGCATATGCCGCTGAACCTATCAAGAAAGCATTAGCACCCAAATCGCTTTTTTTTATAACAAGGTTCTTCGACGCGTAAGGCTGACATCTCAATTTGACTGTTTTTTCAATTTTGCTCATAAAACGGCCTCCAATTTCTAGACCCAATGAACCATTTAAAATAATCAATTCTGGCATCAATAAATTAACAAGGTTTACCATCTGTACCTCAAGTCTTGATATCGTCCTTTTAACAAGATCGACTGCCCATTTCTCCTTCAAGTTATAGAAATCAAAAATATTCCTATGAAGTGACAAACTATGATGATTAGATATTAAATCCTCTTTTGAATCATTCTTTGCTAAATTAGTTGATAGCGCGTTATCCAGGGCTTGGCCAGACATCAACTCTTCGAGATGTCCTATTCTAGAATTTGAACCAGATCGGACAGATGAGATATTCCAGCCAATAGAACCTGCAGTTGCCCTTCTTAAATTTAAAATGTTGCCGTCAGCAATAATTCCTGCACCTATTCCAGTTCCAAGTATGATTACAACCATGTTTTCGCACCTATGCGACTGGTGCTCGCCTATAACAGCGGCAGATCTATCATCGATTACAAATGATCTAATTCCATTTCTTTCCTCAATATACCCGGAAAGATCAAAATCTTGAGATCCAGCAAGATTTGGTGCCCAGGCGACTTTCCCATTACAATCAACTATACCCGGTACATCAATGGCAACGCAATCTATTGGAAAGCTTGAAGTGTATCTTTCAACTTCACTTGATATCCTATGTGCAAGGTACTTTAGGTCCGGTTTTTCATTTCTTTTAACCCTTGATTGCTTAACTTTAAGGTCACGGCTAATTAAGCCATAAGCAGTCTTAGTACCACCGACGTCTACAGCTAAAGTAAAACCAGAAGTCACATCAATTCTGAAAGAGCAATTTAATTCTCCCCATAATTCTTGTTATTCTTCAGGTGATTATTGGTAAGTTGAACTGCTCATTTAACTATGTGGTCAGCATATAGTCGCCTGTATCTTTTAAGGACATCATTCATCTTTTCTGGACTTTCTGGATCAAATGCCCTTACTGGATTGACAAGAAAATCAATTCCCCTATCGGCCAATGTCTTCGCAGTTTGTATCGATAACAGGTTCGCAACCGTTACTGCACCTATTGTAGATAAGGGTCCCAACATCTTATTTTGTACTGAAATGGAAACATCTGAATCCGGTACCCCAGTATCTACGGTCACATCGGATATATCATGAATGCCTTTTCCGGAGGGATGCTTAGACATCGATCCCCGTGCCCTTTTCAAAGAGGTAACTCCAATTATCTTACCCTTCCCCTCTTCCTTGAATCTTAATGCTATTTCTACCGTTACTGGTGTGGAACCGCTGTGAGTAAAAGCAACCAGACAATCCTCCTTATGGATACTATAGCTCCTTAATATTGCTCTTCCGTAATCTGGGTTATTCTCAAGATAATCAAACTGGGAGAAACCTAGATTCCCGACTATGGCCGTAAAATATGATAACGGCAGTTCAATCATAGGTAAGAATCCTACAATTCCGCCATACCTTGGATATATCTCCTCAACCGGCAACGCTGAATGGCCTGACCCAAAAAGGAAAGCCGCATGTCCGCATGCAATGCTATCAGCAATTATAGATGAAGCCCTAGAAATGTTGTTTTTTTGTGTTCTTTCAATAGCCGCAATCAGATCTTTAGCTTTTTCAGTCCAACTTTGTCTGTTGTTATCCATTACACAGAGAGAAAAACTATATTATTAAGTCTGTTCATATTGAATATATTAAATAAGAAATAAATATCTAGATAAACAGCAAATTTTAATACTGCTTCATTCATATTTATGATAAATATTAAATAGATAGTTTTAGTACATGCTAGAATATGGTTCCTAATACGATTAACAAAAGAAGAGGAAAAACTAAGGTATTTGTCTCAATAGTTTTGGTGACACTTTTTGTTTTATCGGGCGTACTTTTTGGTGCAGTATATCAATCCAGCCCGATTTTGTCACAAAATAATAATGCAAATAATTTCACGATCACACCAAGTGCGTCCTCCGGAAATGGAACAGTCTATTACGGGTTGGAGACGTCTCTCGTTCAATCTTCACTTAACTGGTTTTCACCAGTAGAAAGTTACTACTTCGTATCCATGCTCTATTTACCATTTGCATCTTATCAATTTCCTCCTGAGCCATACCTGAACCCAGTCTTAGCGTCAGGATGGACCCATAACGCAGCATATACTTCATGGAACCTCTCTCTCAAACCAAACTTAAAGTGGGACAATGGTAGCCCATTAAATTCGACAGACTTATGGTTTAACCTTGCTCTATACAATCAGACTGGCGAGTTAAACATGAACGTTACTAAAATATCGATCGTTAACTCGACAACTGTAAACGTTCAGATGTCTTCTCCGGAACCAAATTTTGTTACACTTTGGGTAACATATACAAACTCTTACTTAGTGCCTTACCAGGTTTATCATAAATTTGATCCTACTGTAAATGATACAAACATATCTTGTCCAGCTTATACAAGTTCACCGTATTACAAGCAGCTGCAACAGTTTACAAATTACAACAACATCATAGCAGACGGGCCCTTTACGTTTACAAATTACTCTGCAGGCGCTAACCCTCTAATATTTACCGCCAACAAGTACTTCTATCGCGGGATGCCACATATGAATCAAATGTCGGTAAGGATATTTTCTTCAGTAGCATCTATGTCGGCTGCAATGAGGAGCGGTGAAATTGATGCCATGTGGGACATGGGGGCATACAATACGATAGTGCAGCCCAATTTTGTTGGGGTTCCAGGATCCAGCGAATATGAAATTGAGCCTGGACCTTATATGATGGTATGCTTCAACATGCATCAGTGGCCATATAATACCACACAGTTTAGGATGGCAATGGCTTATATAACAAACAGGACCGCCATTGATAGTGTAGTAAATAGTGCGAACGGTACATTGGTTGGATATAATATGTTAACTAGTGCATTGGATCAATCTATTGGTATAAATCCAAGTTCTGTCGCTAACTATACTTTGAACTACGGAAAGGCAGAACAACTGCTAAGCGAGATTGGCTTACAAATGGACAACAACAGTGCTTCACCTAATTATGGTTTGTATGTATATAATAACTCTAAATTACCCGACTACGGTCAGCCTGTTACGATAAACATTACAACGACACAGCTGGGATTTGGAGATCTTTCCACCGCGGTTGAACTTAGTAACGAGTGGGAGGCTTTCGGTTTTAAAGTTAGTATTACTTCCCTATCATCTGATGCTTTCTATCCGTTGGTTGAAGATAGTTCTACCGGCTGGAGTACTTCTGTTACGATAGACTATTCTGGGTATTATCCAGGTGCTCTGACCAATATGGGGTCGATAACAGAGTTCAACAATGCAACCGCCTATAAGGCAAACTACGCTCCATCATTTGGAATGCCTAACTTCAACGCTTCTAAAATATCTGCAATCGCGAATGCAAGTTATCACTATACAATAGATACTACAGGATCAAACAATTATGCAGTCCAGTTATCCAGCTATATTCAGACTGTAGTTCCGTTTATACCATTGTGGGTAAACTATAACTGGCTATCTGTTTCGAACTCATTCTACTGGGGGAATCAGACTAACCATTCCGGAATATTCAACACTCAAGCATTAGTTCAGCCAGACTTCTGGTATGGCGCTCTTTGGGTAGTGCATCCACTTAGCAGTGTTAAACCGACTATTTCACCGAATGATACATTGCTATATCTGGTAATCGGAATCGTAGTTGCAGTTGTTGTCATTGGAGGCGTAGCTGGGGTACTTTCATCCTCGAAGAGAAAGAAACGGGAAAGGAAGGAGGACGCTGAGGATAAAGCCAGCAAATAGTACTATTTATTTTATATTTTTCATTTTTTTTGACTTTTTTTGATCCAGTTATTTAAGCGGTTCAGATACGAATTTTTTCCATCCAAATATACTGTAGGCTAAAATGATCAGCTGAAAGAACGTATTCTGTGTATAGATCTCCCAGTGCTCCTCACTTGATGCTATTAGATAGATTGATCAGGTTGAATTAAGTAAAATACTGATTGAACTACCTAATGTAGAACAAAATACTTCTCTTCTTTACTGCATTAATTGGCGAAACTGCGTCCTGATAAAAAATCCCATGCATGGTCTAATTATTGTTCAAAGTTTAAGCACCATAATGCTGAACTGCCTCGTTATTTTGAAACCAAATCTTAGATAAAGATGGGACGCCTTCTCAGAGGTCCAAAGGAAATATGTATGGCGAATCCCATTTGCCTTCATTGAGTTCAGGGTGCGAACTAGGAGCTTCGTTCCAATTCCCATTGATCTATGCGTCTCGCTTACTTCAAAGCACCCAAAACGCTCACCTGGAGCAAATTCCATGGGTCCCTCCCCTGCAGCATACATTGCGTATCCCGCGAATTTTCCATTAACCTTTGCCACTATGACCTGCTGTAAACTCCCTTCGCTGAGGACGCCATTTGCCCTGTAGAAGCAGTCTGCCGGAAAATTTTTCTCAATGAATTCCAGGAATTCTTGTTTTTCAGTTTCGCCGAGGCATTTTATCGCGACACTGTCATCCTTCTTCTCTTCGTACCAGTGTTCTCCGATCTCTGCTTCCATAGCTAATGCAACTGAATCTTCCTTAAATCCTGCCTGTATTAGTGAATCAAAGACTTCAGCATATTTCTCCCTGTCAATTCCTGGGAAGAAATAACCAGGAGAAAAGTTGGAATAATAGACTCGTTTAATGCCGAGTTTTTTGCACTCTTCTATCTGTCTTTCTAGCAGATTAGATAATTCATCCTCGTCTCCCGGAGCCGCAGAGAGTATCCAAGCGATATTCTTCTCAAAAGGCGCGTAGAGAAATCTGGTAGATCTTAAACCCATGAGAGAATATGCTTTCCCGTTTGTTAAAGTGCTAACAGGTTTTATAAAAGGATTTCCAAAAAACTTACGTTCAAGGGATCCGCTGTCTGTAGGATCATACTTGAAGTATGAATTCCACGAGTTAAGAACCTGAATTTTTTCTTCTGTTATCATATGTGGAACCTGAAATTTAAGCTTTGAATATAACCTTTTCATTCAACAAAAGCTCTACGTCATGAACCCTAGATGGTGAAACCCTATTACAAGAAAATGCATGTTTCATCACCAAACTAGTTTTCTCACGAACGATCCTCAGAAAAACACTTTTCGATTATATCATGTCGATTGTATGAGAGACAGCCAATTTTCAAGGCTGTTGCAAGGAAACGTACGAGACAAATTTCAATATATTTGATTAAAAATATTCCACACAAAATTAATAATTAGATTAAGCATTAGGGAAAAAGTGCCTTTTATCTGTCGTTACTAAACGGCTAAAAGGCATTCACGTGCCTGAATGAGGATTTCTAATGTATGTTAGTATAGAAAAACAATATGTAGCAAGAATACCGCCTGAAAAGCTCAGTGGAGATTATCTGAAGGCGGTTTCAGATGTTGCAAAAACATCTATCGAGGGTCGTCTGATAGATCTTGAAGAGCAGAACTACCAGAACCAGAAAGCTTTCATAATCTCAGTGATGTCAGTAGAACCTGTTGGAGAAGGGACTATTGTTCACGGCGACGGTGGGGTTTATCAATCAATAAAATACAATGCCCTGGGATACCTTCCGGAGATGCAGGAGATCGTTGATGGCTTTGTTACTTCGGTGAAGGAGTTCGGTGCATTCATAAGATTCGGACCATTTGAGGGTCTTCTCCACAAGAGTCAGATTATGGATGACCGGATCGATATAGACCTGACAAACCAGAGAATAGTTGGAAAAGAATCCAAACGCGAAATAAAGGTTGGGGATAAACTTCGTGTCAAGATTGTATCTTTGAATCTCGCATCATCTTCTGTAATGGATAGCAAAATTGGCCTTACAATGAAACAACTTGGCCTTGGCAAAGTTGAATGGCTCAACCAGGTAAAGAAGGAGAAGGCAAGATGAAGGAAGTATTAAGAGCGTGCAAAAAATGCAAGCTCCTCACAACAGAGAAAACATGCCCTATACATGGCAGCGAAAAGACTACAGAAGAATGGTCAGGATTTGTTCTTATATCAGAACCATCGGAGTCAATTATCGCACAAAAAGCAGGCATAAAACTGGCTGGCATGTATGCAATTAAAGTCAGGATGTAAATTTAAGGTATCTGCATCTATTAACTCAGAGATTTCAGCAACTAAGCATACCTTATGTACGCCAGAAGAGCTGGGAATAATATCTTCAGGCGCTAGTATAATTTCTGTTGGAGATGTCACTACAGAAAGATTAGTCGCTTCAGGGATAACTCCATTATTGCAAATAGTAGACCTGAAAACAAAGCGGTCAGATAGAAAAGACTACAGACACATGGAAGGTTCTCTTATAATCAAGAATGAAGCAGGTACAATTTCCCATGACCTATTTTTCCTCATCAGAGATATTCTTGCAAAGAAGAAGCCGGCAAGGATTGAAGTATTGGGAGAGGAAGATCTCGCAGTATTACCAATAATTTATTATTCAGAAGATAATACGGTTGTTGCCTATGGCGTACCTGATGTCGGAATGGCATGCCTTAGGGTAAACAGTCACCTGAAATTGATTGTTAATAGCATGATTGAGAGGATGGAAATAGAATGCCCGAATTAAAAATTGAAAGCGTCAAGGAAAATTCCCTTTTGAAGAGGAAGGAAGTCAAATATAGAGTGATTTTTAGTAAAGAAACAACCCCTACTAGGATTAAAATAAAGGAGATTATAGCAAAGAACTTTTCAGCTAACCCTGAACTGGTTATTGTTGACAGAAATCTCCAGGAAACCGGGAAGCATGAAGTTATTGGTTATTCCAAGATTTATGCAGATAAGAAGAGTGCCATGCTATACGAGCCCGACTATGAGTTGTACAGAAATGGTCTCAAGGAAAAGAAGGCAGAGGGGCAGTAAATGATGAAGCGAGAACTTTATGTGATAGAATCAGACAAGCTCGTAAGAAAAAGAAGATTCTGCCCCAGATGCGGTCCAGGTGTATTCCTGGCTGAACATGAGAACCGCTTTACCTGTGGACGATGCCACTATTCTGAAACAAAGAAGGTTTCTCCTCAAAGTAATTCAGGCGATACCCTTAAACCTGCCCCTAAGAGCAAAGCATAATATCATAACATTATTACCTTTTTAATGCAGCGTAACGGATCTGCTATTCTCCCACTTCATTACGGTCATCCCCCTGAAAAGCTTTTCAGAAGAATGATTCATCTTTCTGGAATACTTTCATCTCTAATTGTGGAGAAATTTGGTACCGATCAGTTACTGGAAAAACTATCTGATCCGTTCTGGTTCCATTCATTTTCGCTTGCTATCGGTTTTGACTGGAATTCCAGCGGTACAACCACAGCTACATTAGCGGCACTCAAGGAATTCAGCAACCAGGCCAATGCATCATTCAGGATACTTGGTGGAAAAGGGGAAAAGATGTCATCAGTGCGGTCTGAAGCCATGAATTCAGTTGCATCAGGCTTTTCAAACGAGACCAAAATCAATAAGGTACTGGATTCGTCAAAAACAATTGCACGGGTGGATCAAAATCTTCTGCAGGATGGCTACGATCTTTACATGCACTTTATCATACTGGATGAAAAATCGAGATGGGCAATTATACAACAAGGCATGAATCATGAAACGAGGCTGGCAAGAAGGTACCACTGGCTTTACAGAACAGCTGTAAACTTGATAGACGATGGCCGGGCAGGCATATCTGCAACAAGACGGGAAACTAGTGTGCTAGATCTATCCACTCACATAAGCAACGAAAACAGGAAAGGCATGCTGGAACTGGTTAGGGACGATCCACTCCGGTACAGACACATTTTTGGAGACAGGAAACAGATGACCCTTTATCCGGAGAATGAGAAGCTCCTTGATCTCGATCATCGGGTTGACTGGAACAAGCTGAGGGAAATTTATGAATATTCGCCTTCAGATTTTCGTGAATTGTTCATGATGCATGGGGTAGGTAATTCGACAATTAGGGCTATTTCATACTTGGCAGAGATTGTGTTTGGATCAGAGCCGTCTTTCAGCGACCCACTAAAATTTTCATTTGCACTGGGTGGAAAAGATGGTATTCCAAAACCGGTTAATTATGAAGATTATGATAAGTGCCTAACTTTCTACTCTGAAGTTCTCTCCGACTACAAATCAGGTCGGAAGGAAAGCCTGACCATGGTTGAAAACCTTGCAAAGGCAGGGTTCCTTGTCTCCTCTGTTTGAAAACAATGGAACCTGAACACTTCCGCTGCTAAATCATGAGAAGAACAGTCATTTGCACTTTATTTTTAGAACTAAGAAAAAGGTATTATCGAGAACAAACTATCTCTTACTATGCCATTGCTTAGTTATTTTATAACTCCAAAAGGTCTTAAGGAATACAACCCCGAGGAGTTCTCTAAGAAGATTAGTGAACCCGGATCCAAAGTCATAGACGTTCGCACAGCAATGGAGTATAATCATAATCACATCAAATCTGCGAGTCACATTCCCCTTGGCACGATGAAGAACCAATTGTCCTCATTGGATAAAAAGGACAGGGTCTTCCTGATATGTGCAACAGGCCATAGAAGCAGGGCTGCGGCTACAATTCTCCTTAAGAACGGTTTTGTTGATGTTTCTCATCTGAAGGGAGGCATGACTGCCTGGAAGAGATTCTCTGGACCAAAAGATTGAATAATTTTCAATAAAAATCAATTATTTTGATGGAAATTCTGCTCTTATGTAACCCTGATCTTCTTTAATGGTTACGGGGAATCCAGTTTCCTTTGATATGCTTTCAAAATCGGATCTGCTTAAAAGATGAGATCTGACGAACTTTCTATTTATACTTCCATCGTCTGAAATTTCATATATAAGAAGCGTTCCGCCTGCGTTCAGGCGATTGATTAGAAAGCTTACGGACTCATTTCTGTTCTTCCAGTGGTGGAATGAAAGCGTTGTTATGATAACATCAAATTTTTCATCCCCTGGGATGTCCCTGCTACTTCCTAGCATAAACTCTATTCTTCGATCAAGGCCCTCTCTACTTGCATGCTTATTTGCAAGTTTAACCATAAAAGGAGAGGGATCTATGCCCAGTGCATTAACTTCTGGCAATGCCTTTACAATGTCGCTCAGCACATATCCTCTCCCGGACCCAACATCCAGGATGGTTCGAAATGAAAGCTTCCTCAGATCCGCAACAACGAATTTGTAAAAATTCCTGATCGTCCTGCTTGCTTTGGTAATGCCATACATCCTGCTGCTAAAATAGCCGAACTTCTCCTCACCATCAAGGTAAAGACCTTTCTTTACAGCTTTCTCAGAATTAGCATCCAGAACCATATGCTCACTAGACTTTAAATAA
>JAKATM010000120.1 GCA_021818765.1 Thermoplasmata archaeon
TTCCGATCTAAGAGAAAGAACAAATGCCTTTTAATGATGTTTTGATACACATGACAACTAAATGTTCAGTGATACCATTGATTTTAGCAGGATAGAGGAGGACGGTTACCCGCTAATAAGGTATCATGGAATGATTTGTGGAAACAGGACTGCAGCCCTTGTTGCGGCTAATGGGACTATAGACTGGGCATGTCTTCCTCGGTTTGATTCCGATCCCGTGTTCGCTTCTCTTCTTGATTCCAGAAGAGGCGGTCATTTTTCCATCAGGCCAGCGGACACATCCGACTTGAAGGTATATCAGAACTATAAGGAAATGACCAACATACTGCATACTGAATTCATCAGAAACGGTAAAACAATATTACGTCTTACGGACTTTATCCCCGCATCCGAATATGCGACTATCAATTTTCCCGAGATTCACAGATATGTGGAGGCCCCAGAGACAGATATTAGGGTTGACGTTGAATTCAAGCCAATATTCAATTATGCCCGCACAAAGCCAGATATAGAGAAAACAACTTCCGGTTACATTTTCAAGGCGGATTCCAGGTCCGCGGCTATTGTTGCTGATTCCCCTCTTTACCTTAAGGATGACACTGTAGTGGGTTCTTTCATGCTTAAACGCTATGCATCAAAGTGGCTCATTCTCCTAATGGATGTCAAGAATCTGGCAAAGATAACAGATTACAAGTCATATGAACGCCTGGAAGAGACGTCCAACTACTGGAGGAACTGGCTCGCTCAGTGCAACTATCATGGGGTATACAGCCAGCAGGTTTCGAGATCAGCACTTGCACTGAAGGGACTTTTCTATGAACCAACCGGTTTAATGGTTGCAGCTCCAACATCTAGCCTTCCCGAAGCTATCGGCGGAGAGCGGAACTTCGATTACAGGTATGCCTGGGTCAGGGATACGGCATATGTGGTGGAAGCTCTTTCAATGATCGGTCTTAAAAAGGAAGCAACAAAATTCCTTTATGATATGATGGAAAGCATAACAAAGAGCAATAACCAGCTTCATACAATCTATACTATAGATGGAAGCACCTCATTAAAGGAGAAAACAATAGATTTCGACGGATATATGCATTCGAAGCCGGTCAGGGTCGGAAACAAGGCTTCTGGACAGCTGCAGATAGATGAATATGGTTCAATCATAAATGCAATTTACTATCTCGCAAGGATAGGCGGAATTGTCAACTCATACCTCTGGAATTTTGTGGTGGATTTTCTCAAAACGCTTGAAAAACTTTGGAAAGAGCCAGATTCCAGCATCTGGGAGTTCAGGACTGAACCAAGGCATTACGTGTACTCCAAGTTGATCTGCTGGGCCGCGTTTGACCGTGCCATAATGATGGGCAAGATGCTGAAGATGTCTGGCCCATTTGATGCCTGGAGGGAGATTGCAAACCAGATAAAGAAAGCCATACTTGATAACGGCGTGGACCCGACTGGAACATACCTGACGCAATACTTTGGTTCCGATCAGGTGGACGGTGCTCTTCTCAGGCTTCCTTTTCTCGGTTTCCTCCCCGCAAGTGATCCGCTTGTAGAAGGAACAATAGACAAGATAGAAGAGGATCTGATGTACGACGGTTTTCTTTTCAAACGATACCTTAACGACGATGGCTTTAAGGTGCCCGACAACGCCTTCCTCCTTCTTTCGTTCTGGTATGTCGAGGATCTTGTATTTCTTGGGAAAACTAGAAAAGCCCGTGAGGCCTTCGAGAGCCTTTTACAGAGAGGAAACAGCCTGAATCTATTCTCGGAAGAAATTGACCTTAAGACCGGGCGGATGCTGGGTAACTTCCCACAGGCGCTTTCCCACATCGGAGTGATTAGGGTGGCTACAAGGCTGAATGAGGCTTACAAGCAAAAGCTTAACGCTTCAAGCGTAAAAAGCAACTATTGATCTTATTCCAATCCTCTTTGCCGCCTTGAATAGCTTCCTTCACGCCTTCTTAGGTTCAGAGACACCAGCAGGAGGATGAAACCGGAGGCAAACAGCGATATGCCAAAAACAATCGTATATGTTACGAGGTAGCTGATCCTGTATACAGTTAGCCTCGCGTATGCATCGACTTTTCCATTGTTCTCGAGCACCAGCGTCCAGTTCCCGGAGTCCCGTGCTACCAGGTCCTTCTTCAAGGATCCGTTTCCAGTAAGGTTGCCCATAGATGTAACAGCACCGGCAGGGGTTACCAGGTAAGCAGTAAAATTGGCCGTTGAATTATTGGAAACAACAGAATAGAAAAGATAGTCACCCTGGTCAATTGTCACATTGTATACGAAATGATAGGATGATCCAGGGAGAACGCCAACATCTCTGGACTCAGGAGCGTCTGACGCAATAAAGACTATGGAAAGGGCAACAAGTACAATAGCTGTCACGATAAGGACATATGACAGCCTGGCAATTTTCTTATAGTCCCTCAGCACCTGTAGGATCGCGCTCCTGTAGAATGAGATAACCCTGCATCGTAATAAATCATTTCCTAACCTGCACCATGAGGTCTGCCGAATCTTCTATAGAAACCAGTGTCGTCCTGGTTACCCCTTCGATAAGGTTCCTATGCCTCTCAAGCAAGCCCTTCTCACCATGGAGGTCTATGCTGCTTCCGGAGACTTTGCCTGACTTCGATGCTTCAGACCTGATCATCGAAATGGCCCTGATCACATATTCAACATTCCCATGCTTGTCTTTGGAGGCCTCGGGATAAGGTGTTGGCCATAGCTGTGAATGGATTGATCCTTCCTTCTTCAGAATCGTATGATACAGTTCCTCCGTGATGAAGGGCATTATTGGCGCATATAGTTTGAGGATTGACTCAAACGTGAGATATAGTGTTGACGCGATCTCGCCTCTCTCATCGGGATCAATGTCTTCGATTTTCATCCTTGCCTTGCAGATCTCAAGGTAGTTGTCACAGAACGTATTCCAGAAGAAGTTATCGAGGACCATCCTAGCCTTGGAAAGACTGTATGCGTTCATGAACTCCGTCACAGACCTGGTCACGTCTGAAAGTTCCCAAAGAATCCAGTTTTCGGGTTCACCTTTAACGCGGTCGAAATGTGCGACGTTTCCTTCGCAAAGTGTCGATACCAGGTTGCCGGCATTCAGCATTTTAATAACCGTCTTGCGCCCCCTCATGAAGTCTTTTTCGTCAATGGATATATCCTCTCCGTTACCGGAAACCGTTGACCAGTGCCTCACTGCATCCGATCCATACTTACTTACAAAGTCGTCAGGTGAAAACCTGTCTCCCCTGCTTTTGCTCATTTTCAGTCCCTGAGGATTTTTCACTATTCCACTTAGCACTATTTCTTTCCATGGAAGCATGTTGTCATGCAGCATTGCCCGCACAATGCTAGTGAATGCCCACGACGTGATTATCTCATGCCCCTGAAATCTCGCAGTCATTGGGTATATTTCCTTAAAAAAACCTCTTGGGAGGCTTGCAAGCCTTGGAGAAAGGGAGGAAGTGGCCCAGGTGTCCATCACATCAGTTTCGCCCACGAATTCGCTGCCTTTGCATTTTGGGCAAACGCCCTCATACTTTGTGAACCTTGGATCCACTGGTAACATGGAAACATCAGCATAAACGATTTCCCCGCAATTTTTGCAATACCAGAGGGGAAAAGTTACTCCAAAGACCCTCTGTCTTGATATGCACCAGTCGACCTTAAGCCCTCTTACCCAGTTATCGTACCTGACCTTCATGAAATCTGGATACCATTTTATTGAATTTCCTGCTTCATCCATTCTTGTCCTGAGATCCAGATATTTTATGTACCATTGATCCAGGATGCCTATCTCAACGGGAGTGTCGCATCGTTCATGGACATTGACTGACTGGCGCTTCCTTTCAATCCTGGATACGAAGCCATTCGACTTGAGCGCCTCAACAACAATCTTTCTTGCCTCGGTTGTTGTAATTCCAGGATGCACGAGCGAGTCACCGTTCATTCTGCCATTTGCGTCAATTATAATCCGGGTATCAAGTGAATACTTTCTCCAGAGATCCACATCATTCTGGTCTCCAAACGTGCATACCATTTCAGCACCAGTGCCTTTGCCTGGGTCCACGAATGAATCAGAATATACTTTTACCTTGAAATCATATAATGGAACTGAAAGAGTCTTTCCTATGTATTCCGTATATCTGGAATCTTCAGGATTCACAAAAACTGCAATGCAGGCGCCAAGCATTTCCGGCCTGGTGGTAGCTATTAGAATATCCTTTGTATCTGCGCCCTTGAAATGGATATAATAGAAGTCTGTTTCCCTCTCCATGTCCTTCATGTCGATCTGTGAGATCGCAGTTCGGCATGACGGACAGATCAATACCGGACCCTTGCTCCTGTAAGCCCTTTTCTTGTGAACAAGGTCAAGAAACATTGTTTGAGATATTCTTCTCGACTCATCTGAGTATGTTCTGTATGAATTCTTGAGATCTGCACTTAGCCCAAGCTTCCTGAAGATTTCCTTAATCTTCGCCCCTCCCTCGAGACCTGCCTTGTTGCAAAGCTCTATGAACTCCTCTGGCTTG
>JAKATM010000121.1 GCA_021818765.1 Thermoplasmata archaeon
TCAGGAGATGTATGCCCGCCAGAGAATATCATAAGGTCAGGATGAATGAGACTTCCAAACTGAACTGCTCGTTCTACCCTCCCTTTCATTTCGTCGGTTGGTTCACAACCCTTCAGCATGCAACCCAGGACAATAATTGCCTTCATTTGGATCTAACGACCTAATGGGTGAAAACAAGCGACCCAGTGTTCATTCTCTTTCCTTTCTAGCTGAGGCCTTTCTTTCAGGCATTGGTCCGTAACGAATGGACACGAATGCGCGAATGTGCACCCTACAATTCCTCCATTGTACTGCCCAAAGTCAATTTTCGCCAGAGGTTCTTCTGTTCTGAATCCTCCGACTTCGAGCATTGATTTAATCAATATATCTGTGTAAGGATGCATGGGATTCTCCGTTATTTCATCAGAGGAACCATATTCGACAACTCTTCCAAGATTCATTACTGCCATCTTATCTGAAATGTATTTAGAGGTGCCCAATTCATGTGAAATATACATCACAGAAAATTTGAAGTCCTTTTTTAGTTTAGTAAGCAAGTTTAAGACCTGAGCGCTGATAGATACGTCAAGCATAGAAGTAGGCTCATCTGCAACAATCAGTCTCGGTCTAAGTATCAGAGATCTGGCAAGCGCGACCCTCTGTCTCTGCCCTCCAGATAGCTTCTTTGGATAAAGATCCAGGAAATTCTGGCCAGGCGTAAGACCAACAAGATCTAGCATCTCTGCAACGCGATCCCTGAGCTGGGATCTAGAGTCTGCCTTCTCTCCCGTAAGAGTTTCATAATATTGCCTGTTTGCATTTACTGGTGCTATAACAGATTGATAAATCGTATTATAAGGGTTAAGCGAGGAGTATGGATCCTGGAAGACCATCTGGGTGTTTCTCCTGAATGACCTCAGGGATGCTCCACGCAACTTGCTGATGTCTTTTCCCTGAAAAAGAATCTTGCCGCTATTTATCCTGAGAAGGTTGACTGCGACAAGACCCAAGGTTGATTTTCCACTTCCGCTTTCCCCTACAATCGAAAGAGACTCCCCTTCCTTTATTGAAAGATTTACCTTATCAAGGGCGTAGTTCCTGACATGCCCAGATTTAAAAATCTTCGTGACATCCACGAACCGTATTAGATCATTTTGTGTCCCATCACCGGGATTATTTTCGTTAATACTTATCTGTGATTCCATTTTTTCACTTCTTATTATTCAGAGTCTAATAACTCTTGAGCACGCAAACATTCTACGTAGTGATCCTCGCCGACTTTTAATGGTTGAAGATCGTAAGTCAGACACTGTTTCACATGGCTCGGGCACCTATCGTAGAAACTGCATCCAGTTATCTCCTTGCTGAGGTCCGGCGGTGTTCCTTCCAATGAGGTAAGTTCCTTGCCTCTAGGTGTGCTCAACGTCACAATTGAACCAAGCAGGAGCTTGGCATAAGGATGTGCTGGTCTGTTGATGACATCGTTCTTCTTACCGATTTCAACGATCCTTCCTGCATAGAATATACCGATTCTATCTGCAACTGCAGAAGCAACGCTTAAGTCGTGCGTTATAAATATAATGGAAAGGTTAAGGCTGTTCTTCAACTGTCTTAGCTCAAAAAGTATCTCTCTTTGCACGACAACATCGAGCGCTGTAGTTGGTTCGTCTGCAATAAGTAATTCAGGTTCACAAGAAAGGGCGAGCGCGATACTGACTCTCTGCTTCATTCCACCGCTCAACTCGTGTGGATAGAGCCTCCTGACTTTCTTCCCAAGCCCAGCTATGGTCAGGTACTTATTGATGCGCTGATCGTAGTCATCCTGTATATTGTGGGCTTCAAAGGTATCTATGAACTGGTTCTCCACCCTCATCACTGGATTGAGAATATTCATGGCTGACTGAAATATCATTGCAACTTTCTTCCACCTGAACAATCTAAGACCAATTTCTCCAAGCTTTAGTACAGAGATCTCCCTGTCCTTGTCAAGAAAGATAATTTCGCCTTCGGCTATTTTGTTAGGTTTTTCTATAAGCCTCATTATGGAAAGTGCAAGTGTGGATTTGCCCGATCCGGATTCACCGACAAGTGCAAGAGATTCTCCTCTCCTCACATCAAGGCTCAAAGACCTTATGGCTTTTACATAGCCACCATTGCCAAGACTGTAATCTGTTTCGAGATTTCGAATTGAAAGTATATTATCGCTCATACTTCACCTGCCCTTTCTCCAAACACCTCTGTAATACCATTCCCAAAGAAGTTTGCTGCAATCCCCAGTATGGCAATTGAGAGACCCGGTGGTACAATCCACCACCAAGCATAATAGATCACGGCATCCTGGCTTTGGGCATAGTAAAGCATGGTTCCCCAGTTAATTGAAGCTAGATCGCCCAGTCCAAAGAATGCTAGACCAGCTTGAGCAACTATTGCTCCAACAAATATGTACACCGCATTTATAATTATAAGGGGCAAAGTGAATTTGAAGATCTCCTTGAACATTATCTTGTAACCCGGCATCCCCGCTAGGATTGAGGCTTGCACAAAGGGTCTCTGTTTGACAGTGAGAATTTGAGACCTGATAACTCTTGCCATGAAAGGCCAGCTGAGTATACCAATTACGATGATTGTTGATGTAACCGTCGGCTTGAAATATGTTGAGAGTATGACAAGTAGCGGGAAAGTAGGAAGAATAAGCAGAATATCGACGAATCTCATAAGAGCGTTATCAATCAATCCACCATAATAACCTGAGACAAGACCAGCTATTGTCCCGAGCGACACTGCAATTATAGCAACCGCAGCTCCGACATATAAAGATACGCCGGTTCCGTACATGAACTGGCTGAATACATCATGACCATCATAATCTGTCCCAAACCAGTGCTTTGCGCTTGGTGGCAACCATGAAGGGAAATTATCAAAGCTGGCGGGATATGGCGTATGTATTTGACCAATTATTCCAAAAATTGCAAAGAATCCTATTATCAGTATTCCAATACGTGCTTTCCTGTTCTGCCAGACCTGAACAAGTAGGTTTTCTTTTACTGGTGGTAGTTCACTTGCTTGAATGTTTGTGTTTTCAGGATTGTAATTGCCTATCATTTAATCACCGTAATTCCACTCTCGGGTCTAGTATAGCATAAAGAAGATCTGCAATGAAGTTTGCAATTATAACTGTGATTGTAATCATCAGGAATATACCATCAACCAGAGGATAATCATATGAGGTCACTGCCTTGTAGAGGAGGTAGCCAATCCCTTGATAAGAAAACACAACCTCGACAAAGAATGCACCAGAAACAATGTAACCAAAAGCAAGAACGATATGCGTAGTAACAGGCAATATTGCGTTTCTGGCCGCATATCTCTTTTCAATCACATACTTCGGAAGCCCCTTAGCTTTGGCCATCAACAGATAGTCTTCCTTGTTCTGGTTAACCATGGTATTACGCATTGTAAGCGCGAAAGCTGGAAAGGTGGTTATAACTATGGTGATGATGGGAAGGAGGCTGTGAGTTATCACAGATCCCAGAAAAGCAAGTGTAGGGCCCGGAGTTATTGTAATTGAAAACGATCCGCTCAAAGGAAAAATCGGTATCATAAATGCAAAAACAAGGATGAATATTATAGCCAACCAGAAGTATGGAAGCGAAGTCAGTCCTATGAATATGGAGGATGTCACAGACTCCCCTCTACTTCCGGCCCTCCAACCGATCCACCTGCCAGTTATCACTCCGAGCACAGATGAAATTATTATAGAAACACCAAGTAGATAAAGTGTCCATGGAAGATGTGACTCAATAAGTTGAGCGACTGTTGAAGGATATTCGGAAAATGAAATTCCAAGATTAAAGTGAAGGAATAGTTGCTTAAGATAATCTATGTACTCAATACCTAGATTGTTTGTTGTTAATCCAAATTGTGAATCAAGCAGCTTAACCTTCCCCGGAGGAAGATAGTGATAGTTTGCAAATAGAATAACTGCAGCTGGATTTCCTGGAATGAGCCTAGGTAAAAGGAAATTAAGCGTTATCGCAATTAAAGCAGTTGCCAGGGCATATGATGATCGGACTACCAAGTACCTACGTGTGATCATGAAAGGACCTCAATAAAAATGGAATAGGTGGGGAAAAATAAATCCCCTAAAAATTACTGCTCTCCCTTGCCCTTGTTCTTGTTTCTGGACCTCACCATGTATCCAGCCACGCCGCCTATTACAACAACTGCTGCGACTATACCACCAATTATGTAGTATATGTCATTGTTGCTGGTGCTCGGTGATGTCGGTGAGGTAGATGGGAAGTAGATCGACATATCGTTCAGTGGGTTGTCAGCAGACAGATTAGAATAGAATCCCTTGACGTTGGAACTGTATGCTATCAAGCTGTAAGCGTTGGACATTGGGATTATAGGAACGATCTTATCTATAATCTGCTGCAATGGATACAGGGCTGATACGAGGGCGGAACCACTGATGTTAGCAGTCTGATTGAACAGCGCGTTAAGCTGGGGGTTTGAAAAGTTCTCATAGTTCCATACGCCATTGTAGTCGTATA
>JAKATM010000014.1 GCA_021818765.1 Thermoplasmata archaeon
GATCTGTATCCTGAATTTACTGACTGCCATCTGGTTCTTTTCCGGCATTGAAAGAAAATGCGTCTGGAAACCCATTTCTGTAACCTTCCGGAACCAGAAAGCAGACGTTCTGCAAAGAGATTCTCCCTTCCCGCTAATCAACGTTGGTATTATCTTGTCAAAGACAGATATTTTATCTGTAAACTTGAATAGAAGAGTGTCGCCAGCGTCGTAGACTTCTTTCACTTTGCCAGTTCTTATAAGTTGCATGCTTGGGTCAGAATTCAAATTTAATTAACGTTTTGCTATACCTGTTATCTGGAATATGCTGATGGACGAAGTTGCTTTAGATTTCACAAATCAACTGCTGAAGGATGATGCCAAACTGAGGAATGCCAATCGTGAAGTAAACAATTTAGTAGATCAAGTAAGGAACGGATACAGCATAAAGAATGTCCATATCGATTCAAAATATAATGCTGTCAAGGAATTGCTCTTCTCCGTCGCAAGATCCAGAATCAGGGCAGAGGATAAGTTCTCCCTCAGTCAAAGCATATGGCTGGATGAGTATTCAGCTTCTTATTCAACGCCGGAAATAATCGGGAGATACCGGTCAGCCCGCGTCAAATCAAAAGACATAATAGATTTTGGAGCCGGTGCATGCATGCAGGCACTAATGTTTTCCGAACATAATGACGTAACCGCGATAGAGGAAAATGCTATTCGGGCAAATTTGGGACGCCTGAACGCCAAAGCATACGATGCAAGATCACTTAACATATTGACTGGCGATGTCGAAACATATATCTCTGGTGCAATTCATGATGAAATAATAGCCTTCATGGATCCACTCAGGCTTTCAGGAAGGGAAGAAAAGACATTCGAAACGCTCAGACCAAACCCGCAATTGATTCTTGAAGCGCTCGGAGAAAAGGTTTCTGGGTACATTATAGATCTTCCTCCGCTATTTCCTGAAAAGAACGTAACTCTTGAAGGCGAAAGAGAATACATATCCCTGAATGGCAAGATAAACCGCTTTACCCTATATTCGAAGAAACTCATGAAATGTGAACGCTCTGCCGTCCTCCTGCCTGCATACAAGAGAATTGAAGGAACAAGGGATATGGAGAGTTATGAGCATGCGGAGAGAAGCTCAAGGTTTTTGGTCATGCCCGATCCTGCACTTATCTATGCCGAGCTCGTCAACACAGCATTCGATCCTGCAGATTTTAGGGAATTTGCCAGGGATAACAGAAGATTGGTACTGACATCGGACATCGTCCCAAAAGATCCACATATCTGCGAGCTTTTCGAAGTGCTGGGTTCCTCTAAGGAAGATGACATAAGGAATGAACTGGAGAGGTTGAAACCTGGAAAAGTGATTCCCAGGTTCAGCGTAGACCCGGAGACGTATTATGACTTTACCATGTCATTCATTGACCCGTTATGGGTAGGGGAATCGATATATCTTTTCAGGAATGGCGATGGTATAGTACTGGCTAAAAAAATAAAAACAAGTTTAAACTAAGTTTTTATACGCATATAATATTATTGCCGATTTGAATGTTCAAAATGTATTCTAAGGCAAATCTGCCAACAAGTTACGGTGATTTTGTAATATATACGTTCATTAACGATGAAGGCAAGGACCATGCTGTACTGGTACGCGGATCGGTAGAAGGGAAGGAGGGCGTTCCACTGAGGATACACTCGGAATGCCTGACTGGAGACGTGTTCTCCTCAAAGAGGTGTGACTGTCATGACCAGCTCGTACAGTCTCTTAATTATCTGGCAGATTCAGAATTTGGAATGCTCATTTACCTCAGGCAGGAAGGGCGGGGTATAGGGCTTCTCGACAAGATAAAGGCATATAGCCTCCAGGAGCAGGGACTTGACACCGTGGAAGCAAACCTTGCACTAGGGCTGCCAGTGGATGGCAGGGATTATGGATATGTTGTGAACGTTCTCAATTACTTTAAAATAAAAAGCGTGAAACTCATGTCCAACAATCCAGAGAAGTTTGAGTATCTCAGAGACAAGGGCATAAACGTTATCGAGAGAATACCTGTACTTTCAGAGCCTACATTTCATGATGCATTTTATCTGGAAACAAAGAAGATCAAGCTTGGACATCAGATCTAGAAGATATAATATTATACAAATGATCTCTTCCTAATTCATGACCAGAATAAAAGCCGTGATTACCAATGCGCCAGACGGTGGGGTGTCAGTAAAGACCATAGAGGCTGAGATATCCAGCTACAAGGTTCTTCTTTCCCCAATTTACACAGGTGTCTGCGGAACTGATCGAGGCATTGTGGCGTCGTCACTGAAATTTGCCTATAACCCTGAAGGGTCTGATTATCTTATTCTGGGTCATGAATCGATATGCGAAGTTCTCGACTCGAAGGTTCCGGGGTTTAAGGCAGGAGACCTGGTTGTTCCTGTTGTCAGGCGACCTGGTGATTGCGTCAACTGCAGGATAGGGCGGCAGGACAACTGCAGCGATGGAAAAAAGCATGAAGCTGGAATCACGGGAATGCATGGATTCATGCAGCAGACCTTCGCAGATGATCCCGAATTTCTTGTCAAGGTCGAAGATAAGTCGCTAATAGAAGTTGGCGTTCTGACGGAACCGTTAAAGAACGTTTTAAAAGCATTCGAAGTCTTTGATGTCGTTTCAAAGAGAGCAGTATTTCATGGCAAAGATTCAACAGTTCTGGGTAAAAACGTTATAGTGATAGGCACAGGCTGTGAAGCTTTCCTCTATGCCATGATGTCCAGGGAGTATGGTTTTAATGCGATCATGATCAACAGGCATCCGCTTTCGGAAAAAATCATGAAGATATTTGATGATCTGGGCCTCAGGTTCGTTAACTATGCTGAGGATCTGGAAAAGCCGTTTTCAGCAGGTATAGACCTGCTAATCGACACAAGCGGGGATCCTACGACAGTCTTCAAATTCCTCAGAAAAGTCAACTACAACGGAGTCGTAATATTGTTTGGTACTAATGGCAGGGCACCACCCGGATCATTCACGGGTGCTGACATCGATTATATCGTGGAGAGAAATATTACTATTGCTGGTACGGTTGATGCCGCCAAGAAGCATTATATCCAGGCAATAGAGTACCTGACCAAATGGCATGCAATGTACGGCGAGAAACTGGAAAACGTTATCACTGAGAAATTCCCTCCTGAGAACACATCTATTTTTACATCAAGGCAGAAGGACGAAATCAAGTCAGTCATAGAATGGAAGTAATCAATTGCCTGCTGAAATCATTGATGGAAACAAGATCGCTGAAACCATGATGCACGAGATATCTTCCGGCTTCAAGGAAAGTCAGGATAAGGCAGGCAAAGATGCAAGTCTTGTAATTTTAAGAATAGGGAATGATGAAGGCGCAAGAATATACTCGGAGGCAAAGGTAAAAAGAGCCAAGAAGCTTGGCGTCATGAGCACCGTTATAGAGATACCTTCTGCAACGAGGGAGGAAGTATCTGAAAGGATTAAGGCGCTTTCCTCTAATCCAGACGTAACAGGAATCATGATTGAAAATCCCGTTCCTCCGCCGCTTGATTTCACTGAACTGGTCGACCAGATTCCGTATTACAAGGACGTCGACGGAACGTCATCAACCAACCAGGGTAGAATCGTCAACAGAAAGGAATTTCTTACTCCTGCAACACCGTCCGCTGTGGTGGAGATAATGAGCAGGTACTCCGAGCTAAAGGCCGGCATAGTTACAATAATCAACAGATCGCCTGTTGTAGGCAGACCGCTTTCACAAATGCTCCTGAATCGCGATTATACGATATCAGTATGTCATTCCAAGACACCGGACATCGTGCAATATACAAGGCGATCGGACACCGTCATAGCTGCAATCGGAAAGGCGAATTTCTTCACGGACGAGCTATTGAACCCGGACTGCACTTTCATAGATGTAGGCATAAACTATGTGAATGGAAAGGTCGTGGGTGACGGTGATTTTGCAAGGCTCTCAAAGTGGATAAAACGCATTACGCCTGTTCCAGGCGGGGTTGGACCAATTACGGCTACCATGATATTCAGCAACCTGCTTAAGGCGTTCAGGTACCAGGAAAAGTTGTCCTAGGAAGCTCATTCTCTATTGACTTGATCCTGCCTTCTAACCTGATTCTAAGATCGTGCCAGTCCTCTTTCGTCACGGAGAACATGGCCGTGTCCCTTATGGTGCCGTCTCTCCTTATCTTCTGGTTACGCAGAATTCCCTCGAATCTAGCACCAAGTTTCGCAATAGCAGCGACCGAGTGCAGGTTCATGGTATCGCCCTTGATCTGTATCCTGATTGCATTCCATTCTTCAAACGCATTTCTTAGCAAGAGGTACTTGCATTCAGGATTAACCACAGTTCCCCAGTAAGTCTTTTCGTACCAGGTATTGCCTATTTCAAGTCCTTTGTGTTCCCATCGTATATCCATGTACCTGGTGCTGCCAATCACCTGGTTTGTTGGTCCCCATATCACTATGAAAGGTATCTCCAAATGTTTTTCTTTGCTATCGATGGCGATTTCAAAGTACTTGTCAAAGCCATCATCTTCCTCTATATTGTGGCTGAAGAACCTGGAATCCGTCTTCTTCGCAGATTTTCTCAGGTCCTCCATGCGGTTCATGGTTAAGGGCTCTAACCTTACATTTCTGCCTGCCAATTCCTGTCTTCCGACAACATATGACTGGAAAGGATCATGATGCGCCATATCACACCTCTTCGCTTATCATTCATAACCGTATCTATTTTCCTGCAGAAAGTGAATGAAAAGAAGAGCGGATTATCCGGTAACAGGATAAATTATGCGTTTGATATCAAGCAGACGGCTGAGCAACTGCTCACTGGATGACGCCGTTACGTTAACATGGCCAACCTTTCTTCTGGGCAGAGCTTGCTTGCCGTAATTATATAGCAATGTTCCAGGAATTGAAAGGATGTTTCTAGTAAGTTTTTCATTAATCTCCTTGCCGAGAATGTTAATGATTCCGCTATGTGTAAGTAGAACCGGTTCATGCATCGGCAGATCGAGGACGCACCTTATGTGCTGCTCAAACTGAGAAATGTTTGACCCAGATAGTGTGTGATGCCCAGAATTATGCACTCTTGGAGCAAACTCGTTGACCATGGATTTCCCATCCTTAATAAAAAACTCTATTCCCATGACACCCACATAATCAAGCCCTTCAAGAATCCTGGCCCCTTTTTCACGCATGCCATAATCGTCGCATGGTGCATAGTTGTAAAGAAGGATCCCATTCTCGTTGTAATTGTAGGACGGTTGGTTAAAGAATATGTGCTTATCCATGGTTCTGGCAGCGATTAGGGAAGCTTCGAAATCAAACGGAATGAATTTTTCAACGACATAGACCTGGTCGCCGGGAAGATCTGGTTTTTCTCCATGTTTTACATGAAACTGGCCTTTGCCGTCATATCCGCCCTTTGAAGTTTTGATAATTGATTCTTCAAACCTGTTGGAAAGATCCAGAGCGCTTTGTGAGTCCTCGGCAACAAAAAAATCAGCAACGGGTATTCCAATATTCCTGAGATATAATTTTTCAAGATGCCTCTCAAGCTTTAGATCCAGAGACTTTGTTCCTGGTGCAAGTTTTCCCTGACCTTCTGCGTACTCGAGGATACGTCTATCAACGTGTTCAAATTCCGGAGTAATCATGTCACAGTTGTCAACAAATTCCCTGTATTGCTCGTTATGGTAGAATTTATTTGCTATCCTGGAAGCAGGCGCCTCGGGATCGGATCCGATCACGCTGAATTCAAGGTTCAGCTTCCTGCCTTCGAGGATCATCATCCAGCCCAGCTGTCCTGTTCCAACAATCCCAAGTGATTTCATAATTTATCTTTGAGAACAGAATCGGTCTGATCTTTCATGAATGTCACTAGCTTAGACTTGATGTCTCCATGCTTGATTGAAAGTATCCTGAGAGCCAGCAGAGCAGCATTTTTGGCATTCCCTATTCCAACCGTAGCGACTGGCACGCCTGCCGGCATCTGAACTATAGAATAGAGAGAATCGACTCCACTCAGGTGCCTGCTGGGAACTGGAACACCAATAACGGGGAGAGTGGTATAGGATGCAGTCATACCAGGAAGATGCGCAGATCCTCCAGCTCCTGCAATAATCACTTCGATCCCATCCTTATCGGCATTACGTGCGAACTGCATCATTAAATCTGGAGTTCTATGAGCAGAAACTATCTTGCTGATAACCTCTATGCCAAAATCCTGAAGTGTCATAATGGCATCTTTCATTGTATCTAAGTCGCTTCGGCTACCCATGATTACTGCCACTTTAGGCATAATACCTTAGCTTGCCACGATATAAAATAATTAGTTTCCCTTGCTTGGTCCAAACATGCTCTGTTAGACAATACGTTTTGCACACTTGCAATCAATGATGAGACGTTTATGGATAAAATATAAAGCATCGGATTTGCTACAGTGTAACATGGCAGAGGAAAAAGGCAAAAAGGTAGTGGAAAAAACTGGAGAAGTAGCCGGGAAAGCAGCCAAGGATGTTGCGGAAGGAACAAAATCCTTTGTAAAGGGTCTGAAGAAAGGATTCGGTAAAAAGGACGAAGATAAGAAATAGTCAACAAAGAACGTTCAGTTATTTTTCGACATCACTCATCGCGCCACACTTTATTTTGCAAAAGCTTTTGAGGTCTTGTTCCTTTATAATTTCTCTGCGGCATCTATTCATATCCGACCGCCGCACTTATTTACCGAGTATTACTACTGTACATAGAAATGGATCGTTCATTTAACAAAGTCTTTGAAGTGAATACATCCTGTAGTCGGGATTCACTCTGGAAGATTCTCTCAAAAACAGAATCGATCCCTGAATATTGGCACGGAACGAGATGGATCAAGCATATGCAGGGTAACAGGTTCCAGATAAGATTTGCCTTCCCTGCAAAGGGGATCTTTGAGTTAACATATGATACCGAACACAATATTGCAAAGGAACGATACATAAAGGGCCCATTCAAAGGGGAGAAGACCATATCCATCGTCGCAGACAATGAAAAAACGACAATAAGGGTTGAATGGAACGTCAGATTTGCCATTCCATATTCTATGCTTGCGGGAAAAATGCGTAATCACATGTCACAAGGAACTGGTAATGCAATAATCCGGATAATTTCGGCGGCCACAGACTTACAATGAATGCGATCTATGGTCATAATATTAAGGCAGAACATTTCAAGCAGATGTCTTTTTAATTCAGTCTTTGCCACGTTTGCCAATAATGTAACAGGGGCATTATATAAGGAAATAGTACCAGCAAGAAAAATCGTAATCGAGTCATAGAATAGGATCGAATTTACTTTTAACTTTAGAAAAATGAATTCCAATGCACAGGGGAAGATTCGTATATTGGATATTTCAAGAATTACGTGCGGGCAGTTATACCGCACAAAACCGGATCTTAAAAGAGTGGGGAAAAATTCGTCGCTGGCTGCATGTTCCAGATTATTTCAAGAAATTGATATTCCACCATCGGCAACTATTACTTCCCCGGTCATAAACGAGCTGTCATCAGATATCAGGAAACGTGCTATTTTTGCAATTTCCTGAGGCTTACCAAAACGTTTCAGCGGCGTTCTCTTGATAATGTTGTCGTAAATTTTTTCATTTTGCCTGAAGAAGGCTGTCATGTCCGTTTCTATGAATCCAGGAGCAATTGCATTTATCCTAATCTGTGGACCAAGATTAAGGGCGAGCGATTTTGTAATGTTTAAAAGTGCAGCCTTGCCTGCGCTGTATGAAATAGAGCTTGGAATCGGCTTCATGGAAGCCAATGAGCTCATGTTGACAATCGATGCATTCTCTTCAAACAGGTCAAGAAGATTTTTGATTATCAAGAGAGGAGCCTTCGCATTTATAGTGAGGACAGCATCCCAAACTTCTTCTGTTAACCTGCTTATGTCATCTCCAGCTCCGGAACCAGCATTATTTACGATTCCCTTTAGCTTTAAGTTCAGTTTTCTGACCTGGTTGCAAAGATCCTTGATTCCATTGGACGATGCAAGGTCAGCGCTAACGAAAGCAACTTTAGAGCCATTTTTTCTGCATGCCTCCGCCACACTCCCTGCAGATGTTGAACTTTTATTATAATGAAGAATGATGTCATATCCTGATCTTGATAATTCAAGCGCTATTTCTGCTCCGATGCCCTTCGAACCACCAGTTACTAGAATGTTGCCATTTCCCATTTTAAGTCTAGAACTAAGTTCTATATTTAAAGGTTCATTCAGTAGTAATAAATCCCGGCTTCCGGATTCGAACCAGAGACCTGCGGATTACGGCGGCATATCCTTCATGGAAACTCCTCTACAGTCCGCCGCTCTACCAACTGAGCTAAGCCGGGTCTTTCTGGTGAATGATTTTGCCCTTATTAAATTTTCAAGCCTTTGCGCAATTACATTGCATCTCTTTATGGTAGCATGAACGAATACGACGCGTTATCCTGCTCTGTGAGACTTTGTATTATATATTTCAAAGGCATTCAGATTACGATCTTAGTTGTTTGAGAATATCTTTCAGAAGCTGGGAAGAAAGGTTTCCAAGCACAGTGGTAAAGTAATAATTGCTTGGGTTGTGATTCTTGTCATATTCGCCCCGTTTTCGATAGTTTTCTTTCAGAATGTAAACTTCAACATTGCCAGTAACATAGTATCCAAAAATTCTATGTCGTATGAGTCACAAAGCCTGCTTTCAAAGGAATTTGGTGGAAACGGCACTTCCGGTTCCTCAGATCAATTGATCATTTTTGCAAATAACACAGATCTGACAGATGTGAATGTTAGCAAGATAATGATTCATCTTCAGGACACGCTCGAAAGTAGTCTTGCAAACCAAAGTGGCTTTACTGGAGCAACCTCTATATTTACAGAACTCAAATCAGGTATGCTCCTGCTTTCTAATAGTTCGCAGGACGAATTCAGTGGTGCATTATCAATAGCCGGCTCTGTCCCTGAAATAAAAGCACTTGTGAACAGTAGTCTAAATATAGAGTATGGATTGCCTTTAGAGTATCTTAATGTTTATCTCGAGACCCTTGCCAACACATCTGGTAATGTTTCGGCATCCAGTCAAGCTGCTTATAACGCTGTAAAAGGTGCTATATCATCTGGTCCTGCCGGTTCGATAGCGACTTTCCAGATAGCATATCTTAATTCTTTTACGAAGACATGGAATTCTACCCTTTCTTATGACATGAATAAAAATGTCAGCTTCTACTACATGAATGCTTCAATTGTTGATGTGTTTTCTTCTAGCTTGAATGAAAGCCTCATGGCAATTGCAGCTGCCGGAAACACTACTCTTCTTGCAATATTCGGACAAATGGTAAGCATTAACGGCAATTTTACATTGTTCGATTACCTCCAGCCAGCAGAAGTCTCGCTCTTTTTAGAAAAGCAAACTGTATCTACAGAGGTAGCGGAACTTTCTTCGAATAGCCTAAGTATTTCCCTTTTTTCAACTCTTAATACAACCGCGGCATCTTTTACCAGTTCCATCTATAATTTAACATCATATTCAGGAATCAAATCCTATGTTGTTAGTCTTATATCTGGCTCCTTCGAGAACCTTTTTGCGACAAACCCTGCTTACAGGACAAATGAACTGACGCTGTCAGCATTTATAAATCAATCCGTTTACACTGCAAGCAATCCCACAAATTACAGTGCAAAGTTGCCATTTCAGAGCAGTAAAAGCATTGTATCAGGTTGGATGAATAATAATTCAATCTCCCTTTATCCTTTGATACCGACGCCATATCTTAAGAGTAACTTCGTTGGTACAAAGTTCACATCAATGCTCTTGATCCTGAACTTCAATGAAAATTTCTCTTCATCTGTTACCTCCATGGTGGATAACCAGACTGATGTTGTTGCTTCGCAAATACCAGGAAGCCAGTTCCTGCTTACATCTTCGTCTTCCCAGTCAACAGAAACAAGCAGCCAGTTCACAAATGGCCTAATAATTGCTCTTGCCATAGGAATATCGCTTTCTATCCTGTTAATAGGGATATTCTTTAAGTCACCAGTGGCTGCATTTCTTCCACTGTTGATGTTCATGTTCTCTGCTTCAATTTCTCTAGGTGTAAATGGACTTCTTTACAAAGAGGTTTTCCATGCACAGGTCTCATTCATTACGCCCACGCTTCTTCTAATTCTTATTCTTGGACTCACGACGGATTACATGGTATACATAATGTCCAGGTACAGGCGTGAGCTAAAGGCTGGAAATGAAAAAGCCGCAGAGGTCTCATCCAAGTGGTCTGGTCATGCAGTATTCACATCAGGTCTGACAGTCACCCTATCATACATAGTTCTCTGGCTTTCTAACATACCTATCTTCAGCGATTCCGGATTCACAAATGCTATCGGAGTTGCCATTACAATATTAATAGCGAATACATTATTGATAGCGTTACTTTCGAGGTACGGAAAAAAGATTTTCTGGCCTGTCAGGTACTCATTGGAAGGGGACATACCTCTCGAGAATTCAATGAAGAAAGTAGCAAACTTTTCAGTGCACAACAAGAAGAAAATAATGGCAACCCTCGTTGTTCTTACTATAGCGTCCCTGTACCTGTATGAAAGTACCGCCACTGGCCTTGACGTCTTCGGGCTTCTTCCAAGCAACGAAGCCACCCAGATAGTGCAGGGAGTCAACTATACCTTTGGCGGTGATGTTCTGGACAGGAATTATGTCATTATACAGTTCAACTCCCCTATCTACACGAATGCTTCAGGCAATATCACCTTTAACGCTCAGGAAATGAAGGCCCTGCAGGCAATTGAGTTGAAGGTTGCAGAACAACCTGGAGTGTCATTCATAGATGGACCAACATATCCTTTTGGATATAGTGTTCCTTACAATCTTTCGAACATTTCTTCTGTTAATTCCGCAATATATCGTTCCACTATGTTGGGTTATATTGGAACTAATACTGATTACGCACAGATTGAGATAACGATGTCAAACCTTGCGTGGGATCCTGTGAGCTCTGTCACCACTTCTCATCTTGATTCGAATCTTAGCGCGCTTGAGAACACTTATGCTTTTAAGTATTACATGGGAGGAACCTCGCAGGGATTGAATGATGTATTCTCCTATGCTTCCTCCACCTTTATGATCTCTTTGCCTATCCTTGTGATAGCGATATTCATAGTCTTGTTTGTACAACTATATGCCATTTTTACTCCATTAAGGCTCATTATCATGGTATTGATAGCAGTGCTTGTTGCACTTGCAGCCACGTATATTATAATAGGCGATATACTGCATTATGCGCTTATCATATTCCTTCCCATATTTGTAGTGATAACCCTGCTTGCGGTGGGCCTTGATTATGATATTTTTATGATAACCCGTGTCAGAGAAGAGATGCTTAAAGGTGAATCCACTGAGGTAGCAGTAAAACGAACAATAGAGGAGAATGGGGGCGTTATTATTACCCTCGGCCTTTTGCTGTTTGTCACATTCATATCCCTTTCCTTTACCGGTATTCCGATAATGTACGAAATTGGGATGGGACTTGCTCTTGGCGTCCTTATTGATACGTTTATCAGCTGGCCCTTCTTTGTGCCCGTCGTTATGCTGTACCTGCACAAGTACAACTGGTGGCCTTCGAAGATAACGAAGGAGTGAATGCAGCATTTAAGGAATTAAAAGGATGCTGCTCCTTTATTCCAGAATGATATCACCAGCAAACAACAGGATTGGTCAAGTAAATGTAGTTATATTGCAATCCAATTACCCTAACCTAGGTGGCGAGTCTGGAGACACAGGGAACAGAGCATGCCTTTGATAAGTATTACAAGGACAAAATAGTCACGGCGATTGTGGGCATTGAGACGGACGTAAACAGGGTCGAGGCAGTAGCTCGAAGTGTGGTAGGACACAGCTATGTCGAGGATACTTTCATAGTAACAGGAGACTTTGACATTATATTGAAGGTCAGGTTCCCGGAGTTCTGGACGCTGCAAGAATTCCTTGTGGATGAGTTAAGCAAGGTACCTGGTGTCAAGTCAATAAAGACCATGATGGTTTTGACCACGATGAAGGACCAGGGCAAAATAATGATGGAGTGAGAAAATGGATACCAAACTGTATGATGAGATAGTATATCTGCTAGATGAGCTGGCTCAAGATAACACGATACCAAAAAATGTGAGAAAGCATGCCACCGATGCGAAGGCCAGGCTTTCAAACAAGAACGAGAGCCTTGATCTCAGGTGTGCCAAGGTTATGTCCTCTCTCGACGATCTCACCAATGATCCAAACGTACCTGCGCATGCGCGTACCTTTCTTTATACCCTAATGAGCAAACTAGAAGCGTTTGCAAAATCCTGATTTTTTTTCAACCGGAAATAATTCCTGTTGATCTCATGATCGAATGGCAATAGCTTTGTTGCACTATATCCATTGTCCAGGATTAAAGATAAGATCGCTGACAGAAAAGATTTAAACCATATCTCTTTATCATAAAGTCAGCATGATAAAGAGCCCAGAGGAATTCAATCCGTCAGATCCGGACTTTATCCAGTCCCCTTATGAATGGTATGCAGTTCTCAGGACCAAGGACCCTGTTCATTATGTGGAAAGTATTGGAGCTTACTGGGTCACAAGATATGAGGATGTGGAAGTAGTTCTATCCAGCAATAAATTCGGCCATCACTTCGTATCTGAGGAAACTCCTGCTCCCGCCATGGACATTGGCCAGGAATTGTGGTCCAAAAGCATGTTATATTCTGACCCACCCGATCATACGAGGCTTAGATCGCTCGTTAACAAGGCCTTCGTCCCCAGAATTGTTGAAAATTTGCGCCCCAATATACAGAAGATTTCTTCCTCTCTTCTGGAATCGAAAGATAGATCCGGTCCTTTTGATCTGATGAAAGGATACGCGGCACCTTTTCCTGCTTTAGTAATAGCGGAACTGTTAGGAGTGGACATTTCGGACAGAGAGAGTTTCAAGAACTGGTCTAACGACATAGTTAAGGGCATGGACGCCAGCTTATCGCAGGACGATTGGTCAAAGTCCATGAAGGCTACTATGGCTCTCGCTTCCTATTTTACCGATCTTATAGACGAGAAAAAGAGAAACCCAGGCGGGGATCTCGTCAGTCAGCTCATTGAAGCAGAGGAGAAGGAAGACCGCCTTGGTCCGGATGAGTTATTGGGCATGTGCCTTCTCCTGCTTGTAGCAGGGCATGAAACCACCACCAATCTCATAGGAAACGGGTTCTATAATCTCCTCAAACACAAGGGGAAATTCAAGGAGCTCCAGGCTGACAGATCCATAATGCATACTGCGGTAGAAGAGATGCTTCGTTTCGAATCTCCCGTCCAGAGGATGGGACGTGTTGCCAAGGAGGATGTCATGCTTTCTGGCACAAAGATACCAAAGGGGTCCATGGTAGCAGGAGTGATAGGTTCTGCAAATAGGGACCCTGATGTCTTTCCAGAGCCAGAAACTTTCAATCTGAGGAGAGTGAAGAACCAACACATGGCATTCGGGAAAGGCATCCATTTCTGTCTGGGCTCCCCTCTTGCGAGAATGGAAGCCTCTATTGCTTTTAACGGCTTGCTCGACAGTTTTCCAGAGGCGCAATTAAATGGCCACGTTGAATGGGAGCGGAATACTGTGATGCGTGGCCTTAAAAGTCTTGAAGTTACGGCATGAAATTGCTGTAATACTAATAATGCAACCATGATCTTGATTAGCATAGTTTAAGCTAAATATTTATAGAATTATAATATTGCAGTGCGATCAACTTGCCGATATCTGAAGAGGGTGAAAAACTAGCCAAGTCCTTGATACTGTCCGACATACCGCGAAGCGTTGCATATACACTTGTCTACATACGGGACAAGGGGGAAATCACCAGTGTTGAAATAGAAAGGGAGACCAGCCTGAGACAACCGGAAGTATCAATTGCAATGCAGTGGCTCCGCAGGAGAGGGTGGGTAAACAAGCGAAACATGAAGAAGGAAGGTAAAGGAAGACCCATCCATGGTTACAAGTTATCCAAGGGATTTAATGAAATACTGGAAGAAATAATACAGGATCTTTCAACTGAGATAGAGGAGATAAAGGGTAAGATTGAAAAACTTAAGAGCTTTGAAAGATAATTCAGTAATTAAGCTCGTAAGATGAGTCCATGCTTCCAACTATAATCTTGTTTGCCATCTTGACAAACAGGCCAACCTCGACAACCCCAGGTATCATTTTGATCTGCGATTCAAGATGACCCGGCTCATCAATCTTGCCGAAGTTACAGTCGACTATGTAGTTTCCATTGTCAGTGGTAAATGATTTCCTGACCTCACAGCTTATAGCCATCGTCTTGAGCTTATTCAATGTAAGCTGGGCCATAAATGGCAGTATTTCAACAGGAATCTTTGATCTGCTGAGGTGACCCTCGGTAAGCTTTGAATCATCCACCATAACAATGAATCTTCTGCTGTTGGATGCTATTATCTTTTCTCGCGTCAGGGCACCTCCGCCACCTTTCACAAGATTCCCTGATGAATCCACTTCATCTGCCCCGTCAAAGTCGGCATCTAAAATACCAGAAAAATCAGTAGCAACCTTGATCCCAAGCTTTCTTGCCATCTTCTCAGTTGATTTGGACGTGGGTATTCCAACTATGACAAGACCGTCGTTGACCTGTTCAGAGAGAAGCCGCAAAAAGTATGCAGTAGTTGATCCTGTACCCAATCCGATAGTCATATCATCTTTTACGTAGGACAACGCTCTCTTTGCGGCAGATAGCTTGCCCTCTTCAGCAACCTTATCCGACATCTGCTTATACCTTAACCCTTGAAGAATATAATTCTTGGCTCAACAGTGACTATGCAATAGGATAAATTAGTAATGCATAATCATATTACACAAAGCATGGAAAAGAAAAGCTGGAAAGAATCTGCTTCTGAATTGCAGAGAATCGTGCTGCCCGAAGATACAAATGCATTCAATAGCCTTTATGGAGGCCGGCTGGTAGAGTGGATTGACAATATTGCTTCCATTGTCGCAATAAAGCACTGCAGGAGAAGAACTGTAACAGGGAGCATAGACAGCCTCTTCTTCCTGTCACCTATCAGGATGGGCTATATCGTCTACATGACGAGCAGGATAAACTTCACCACCACATCCACTATGGAAATAGAAGTGGACGTTGAATCCGAAGAGGGTATTACAGGGCAGAGAAGGTTCACAACGAAGGCATATCTGACATATGTTGCAATAGATGAGGATGGAAAGGCTATTTCCGTACCTGAACTGATTCTAGACACAGAAGACGACAGGAAAAGATTCGAAGAGGCCAGGATAAGAAGCCTTGGAAGGAAGGACCTCCTCGACAAGATACGAACGGAGATTCAGGAAAAATAAGATCCTGCATGGATCGTGATCCTGGCGAAGTAATAAATATTGGGTGATCTTTCCACCCTAATGCCACTAAATGAACTAACTGCATTTATTGCATCTTCGACAACTAACACACAGGTGTACGATATCCTGAACAGGGTATACCTTATTGCGCTCTCGGTTTCAGCAATAGTTATTGCACTGCTATGGATACCAATAGCACTGGGATTTTTCAGTGCAGAAGAGTCCAGAAAGACGGAGGCAAAGCTTCGTCTTAAAAACGCAGTCTATGGCACAATCATTTACGTACTAGCAATAAGCGGAGTTCTCTACGCCATATTCCAGTACATAGCACTCGGCTCGTGATAACCTGTCGGTCGAGTCTATATTTTTTTCTCTCTTTGCTGTTATTGACAGCACGTACATTGCAATAATCACACCATTCTGGTACATTGCAATGCAATATGGACTGAGCCCAAACTATTCCTTTTTTTCAATTGTTGGAGGATCACCTGCCTATTATGCAATTTACAACCTTGTGTTTGGTGCTTCATACTTCATAATCACCGAGATTGCTCTTATAGCCATGGCGACGGCGTTTCTTGCCATCAACTCAGTGTGGGGACCCATAAACCGCCTTAATCTCCTTATAAGGATGTCACTTGCCGTTCTTCTTCCTCTGTTCACTATTCAGGTCCTCGCCGTTATTATGTACATTTCGGGATCAGGATTTTCCTACATCTGGTATAATGCCGGTGTGAACTGGACATCAGGGCTGGTCTACGCATCATCAATGAGTTCAATATCCCAGGTTTCGGGGGCAGCACCGTCATATCTTTCAATTATGCAGTTCTTTTTCCTGAGCGGTTATTTCCTGGCAACTACTAGCCTCATAGTCACACTGGAGCTGAGGCAGGCGCTTCTGATTGTGCTTTCAATTATGTTGCCGATATTTTCGGTCTTGTTTGCCATACCAAAGATTGACGAATACGCTAAGAGGATGTGGAAGCTATTTATTGAAGCTGCTATATTTCCGTTTTTCACTATAGTAGCTGTATATTTCGCAATTGAATCGTCTGGAAACTTTCTTCTACAGCTTGCCTTTCTGATATTTGCCGCTTCATCGCCCTTTGTTATTGTTTCATCATTCAGGATATTTTCATCTTCTTCCCTCCTAGGTCTTGCTAACGGCATTTCCATGCAGGATACCATCGGAAGGGTGGAGGGGACGGCAGCTGGTATCGCTTCGCTTGACGTCGCCGGAACTCTGGGTTCATCCATGGGTATGCACTTGCCTCTTTCAGGATCGGGCAGGGGTATTGACTGGAGTGACTTGTACAGGAAGGAGCTTGACTTCAGGAAGGACTTTTAAACATGCAGCAAAATAAGTTACCACCCAACCTCTACGGCTTCAGGTCATCAGTTCTGGGAGTTCCTCCAGAGAGAATAGTAATTCTTGCAATCTTTGCGTTCGTCGCCTTCCTGATATATAGAATGCTACCCGCAGTTGCTATCGTTCTGCTGGGAGCGGGCCTCCTGATTACAGTCTACAAGAGAGGAGAGAGGAACGTTCTTTTCAAGCTGGCTGAATTTATTTCCTGGAAATTCAGCAGAAAATCATTTGACATCTCTCCCAGCTTCACCGTAGTGGGAAAGGATTTCACGTTCATCAACGAAAAGAGGAAGACAGGTATCGTTTTCCGCCTCCTTTCAAGCGATATATACGACTTGTCTCCTGCGCTTTCTGCTTCCACTTATGACACCGTAAGGAGAATCCTTAATACCATAAACGGCGAAATGAAAATCTTCATCGTACCTATGGACAAAATAACTGCGGAAGTACCGGTTTCAAGGGATTCTCCAGGGGCAGCCGAATACGAAAACTTGGTAAATGGTATGCTTGCTAGATCCGTATATCACAGGGTCTACATAGCAATATTCGGCGACAATGGAACAGAAGACTCGTCACAAACAGCACTGGAAAAGAAGGCCGTGAATATTATATCACTGCTGCAGGCAGGTGGCTTCTCGGCAATAAGAACGATAACGGAGGGAGAGTTACAATCAATCTACCAGCACTCAATATAGAGCCGTTCTTCCTATTTGCAGTTCTGATGATAATCGCCGCTCCCCAAGAGGCTGGCATCAGGATGCACCTTAAAAGGAAATATTACGTGACAAAAAAATACTCGATGAAATATTTCCTGGAGGATGCTTCGTATGCCCTTGATAACGAATTTTCACGCTGGATCGACTCGTTTGGAGAGGATTGCACAATAGTTGTGGGACTCCGAAGCTTACCCGTGCAGGCAGGGAATAGGAAGCTCAAGGCAATGAGGGCCGAGAGGGCATCTGAAATTAGGGTAAATAGATCGGTTGATTCAAGGAATGAAAGGATAAAGAGTGAAATACCTGAGCTTGACAGGATGCTAAAGAGCACTGGCATTGGCGGAAATTCCCTCCTCGATCTTTCGCTGAGTGTAAAGATATCAAGCCCACATCCAGCAAGCCTTCAGAGGTCAGCGAACAAATTCCTAATGTCCATGGAACTTCTTGGATTGCGATTCAAGTCTCCAGATTATGTGCGGAAAAGTATGCTTATGTCAGATCTCCTTCAAAGTGCAAAGACAAAGTATCTTGTTGATTCTGATCCTTTGTCTACCATGGTTCCCCTGTTTCTATCCGCCGAACCGGATACTTCAGGGATCCTGGTTGGAGGTGATTCATCGACTGGCATGCCGGTATTTCTTAACCAGATGAAGGAAGCTTCGCATAACCTCCTTATAATAGGGGAAACCGGGTCAGGGAAATCTTACTTTGGAAAAATCATACTCATGAGATCCCTTATAACAGGACTCTGCAAGAGAGCTATTATTGTCGATCCGCTGGATGAATATGGCGCCGAATTCTTCAACGATGCCGTAATACTTGATGCCTCGAATGGAGAATACATTGATTTTTTCGAATACTATCCAACCGACACGCGGATAACGGAAGCGCTCACATTCTTTACTGACACCCTTTCTCTGAATGAAGATGAAAGATCAGCGCTAAGGGCTGCTGCATCCGCGATTCTTGTTTATAACGGCATTTCACAAATGATTGACCAGTTATCGGAAAATCTCAGAAACCAGGAACTTATAGAGAAGATAAGGTACCTCAAGGAGAGGTTTTTCCGCAGGAAAATCGGCATAATGCTGAAGGATGTCAGGGTCACTATAATTCGAGCACCGTCAGAACCAGGCCCTGAAAGGGAAAGAATCCTTGCCTTCTCTCTTACGACGGCAAGATACATTGCCCGATCAGATAATACGGAAAAGCTTCTTCTAATAGATGAAATGCATCTTTATCAGAACAATCCGGACACTGCACTTTTTTTAGCTAACCTATTCAGGAATTCAAGGCACTTCAACACATCAGTAATTGGAATAACCCAGAACAGCTACGATCTAGAGGGATCACCGTTTGCAAATACCATCAGGGACAACTCAATTGCATCTTTTCTCTTCAGGACCAGGTCAATAAGGAGTTCGGGCGATACGAATCAGAGGGTTGATTATTCAGGAATCCAGCCCGAGCTACTCGCAGGAGGGAAGAACTATAACCACTCTGAATGCTTCATGTTATTCAAGGGTAAAATAAAGAAACTGCACATAACAGCAACGGATTATGAAAGGAATGTTATTCAGAACCTTCATCCTGCGGATTATTCTTCTCAAGATCAAGAGCAAGCAGAAGAAAACCAATAACTACCAGTGGAACGGCAAAGGAATAGAGACCGATGTCACCCCAAGTATCGTAGGCAATGGACCAGCCTATATAAAAACCGGCTCCAGATACTATGAGAATGAATGCAAAGAGCCTGTAAAAGTTCCTTACAGTAAGAAAAGATCCAGCCTGCTCGGCTATCTGCTTTACTGATTTAGATGATTGCGCCATTACCAGTATGCGAATGTAAAACGGCATAATAATACCTTCTCATTAATGGCTTAATTAGGCTTCATAGATACTGTTCATGCAGGCTTCTCGCCTAACTTGGACTCCTTTTTAATGAAACTGCCAGCCAGGAAGAACATATCATGTGCCAATCTATTGTCAGCAAGATATGGGTTGGTGTTTCCTTCATGTGAGCACAAAGCATGTTTTTCTCAGACAAATATTCTGTAAAGTTGAATATGGGATAAATCTGATACAGTGAAAGACGTTGCCCTCTGGTAAAAGCTGTCCTGATAGTGGATTTTACGCATAAAGCACTGGCGGTACTGGAGGAAAGAGATCAGTTAGCTGGGCAGAGATTCTTTGTTAAGACCGTAGTTCGTTGGTATGTATGGCATACCCAATTCTATGAGTTCGACCAAATTTTTTACTGACGTATGGTTAGTGGCAGCAAGGTAACACTTCGGTCTGATGTCCCACACTCAGTTTTTTGATAGGATGTATATATCAAAAAAATTAAGGATCAGGGTGGCCAATTTATGTGATATATCACTATATAGAAAGATTGAATTCGTGGCAGCATAAGAAATAATTTATACGGATTAAGGCGTGGTGTTGTCCCTAGCACCTATTATAGGAAGACCCTTTGATTTCCAATTTCAAATGATGTCGTATTTTTAAATTCAAGCTTTGGTTAGTATTAATGCAGAGACAGTTGTTTGTATTCAGATTCCCAACCTACTCAAGGAATAACCATTGCAGAATGAGCTAACTAAATTTTTCGCGATGCGAAATTGTCACTTTTGATTATAAAGAAGTAATAAAAAAGATAAGATGTCAAATAAGAAATCTAAATTCTGGCTCATTCAACCCGGTTAAAGTTCAATTCCAGTTTGCCTCTGTGCTTGTAGGAAACATAAATAATGGCAATCGCTGCATATATTAACATTGCAATCGGTGCCACAATATAAGGAAAGCCGATCCCAAGCAGAGAATAATAAAGCGCAAAAATAAATACGATTATTGTTGCAACTGGAGCCACCACCTGCTTTACATACGACAGCTGGCCTATCTTCTTGAAGAAGACGGGCATGGAAATTCCCGACAGGATGTGAATCACCATTGAAGCGATTGTAAGCATCGTTGCAAGAATGAGGACCGCATAAAAAATCCCGTCAGAGTATCCATAGGCAACTATCATTGGAATGGTTGCGATGACAATAATAATTGCACCGATTACTGATGTGAAAATTGCGGCTGCCGAAGGTGCTTTCTTGCTGTTTAACTTGCTTAGTGTCTTGGGTAGTCCCCCATCTCTTGCCAGTGCAAAAATTACACGACTTCCGGAGCTCCCCGACATCATCGGTGAGATGTATTGTGCTACCAGTATAAGGAGGAGAACAATTGTCGCAACTCCTAACCCAAGATATTTTCCTATTACGGTAAAACCGGGGGCAGTGAGTGTAACAAGAGTTGAAATGTTTTTTAAACCCCAGCCAGCTAGAGTGATGTATGTTCCCAGTACAAAACAGACTGCTGCAAGAGTACTTGTGAGGACAAGCGCTTTGCGAACTGTTGATTTTGGAGTCTTTGCTTCTTCTGAAAGTGTAAGCATTCCCCCATAACCTGCATAACTTTCAAATGATCCGACTATGAAACCCAGGAAAAACGGATGAAGTTCGGAAACAGTAGGGAGTGAAATGGCAGCAGCAGTATTTCGTGAACCAAGTATTACGATTACAGCTAGCGATACTGATATGACTGCAATTACCTCAATCATGCCAACAGTAATAGCTGTTCTGACAGTGGTCTTGACACCTCTCACAATTACCAGGTAGGTCAGGGCGCAAACCGTGAAATCAAGGATTAATACAGCATAAATCGGGACCGTATAGGAGTAAAAGTAATGCATATATATTGAAACCAGCCACCCGATTGAAGCGGCTCCTGTGCTGAGGGTAAGTACTAGATATGCCATGTATATCCATCCGGAGACAAGTCCGGTTTTTGATCCAAGTCCAGATCCAACAAATGCATAGTATCCCCCAGCATGGGTAATTTTTTCACTGAACTGGTATACAATTGTAATTGCCAACAATGTCACTAAATAACCTAAAACAAAATCTATTACAGCATGTGTACTAAATGTTATAACTGCAATGGCTGCTAGTCCAAAGATTCCCATTGGCAATACCGTACCTAAAGAATAAAAGACTAAGCCCCAGAGACCTACCTTGTTCCTTTCCAAAGAAACATTTTCTGTCATCAAGCTATAGCGTCTAAATTCTTAATATATTTTATGGTAACACTTCAGTCTGATGTGCCACACCTTTAGGTGGATGCAGCATTATGAACCGAAAGATCCTTATATCATGATTACATTATATTAATAGAATGATTTTACTCGCTGCCGATACCAAGAGAGATCAGGAGATGATCGATAAATTCCAGCGTGCATATGAGAACCTCAAGAAGATTGTTGATAAACAGAACGAGAAGATAAAGGATCTCGAAAATGAGCTTAATGAATACAAAAAGAGACATCCCTCCAATATAGGCGTGAAGAACGGAAAGACCTACGACATTACAGTATCGGGAGATGTACAACCTGAAAGCATGATTCCAGAACCGACGGATAGAAGAAAACAGGGAGCACAGCCAGGACACACCGGCCACTTCAGGATTCGAAAGAGACCGACAGAAAAGTCAACGATACATCTGGATCTGCATGAATGTCCTGAATGCCATTCTTCATTGAGGAGAAAGGGATCGAGGAAACGCATCATAGAGGATATACCCATAATAAAAACAAAAATCATCGAATACAGAATGGATCGGTTGTACTGCAGCAAGTGCCACAGGATATACGAACCTAATATACCCGATGTGCTTCCCAATGCCACATTATCACTGAGGGCAATGTTAACCGTTGCATACTTCCGCATAGGGATGCGGATGAGCATCGAGAATGTATCCGCGACAATGATGAATGTCTTCGGAATAAGGATATCTGAAGGCGGGATACAGAATATCCTGTCACAGCTTTCGGATTCTTTAGGCAGAGAATATTCCTCTCTCCTGCAGGCAATAAGGGATGCACCCTCAAGGCACATGGATTCCACATCCTGGAGGATAGACGGGAATCCGTACAATTTATGGACATTCCTCACAAGGAGCGAGGCAATATTCCACATATCGAAGGGCAATGGTCATGAGGTTCCGCTGGAGTTGCTAAAGGATCATGAGGGCACCGATATACACGATAGATATTCCGCTTTCGAGACATTCGCATCAAAAACAAACAATGATCAGCAGTACTGCTGGTCACACATCATATGCGATGCAAAGGAACTGGAGGATTTCTACGGCTTTGAGGGTACAAGGATAAAGAGATCCCTCCAGACGGTATTTGAGGAGGCGAAGGAATATCATGGTCATGGCACAATGGACGATATTGAGAGATTACACCACAAGCTCGTATTCCTTCTTGATTCCTATTATGAGCACAGGAGGTCGAGAAGGTTTGTGGACAACCTTCTG
>JAKATM010000122.1 GCA_021818765.1 Thermoplasmata archaeon
GAGGGTCGTATTACGTGGAATGGCTTACCGACAGAATGGAAGAGGAGGCATTCAAGTATTTCAGTGAAATAGAAAAAATGGGTGGAATACTTCAGGCAGTTAAGACCGGCTATATCCAGAAGGAAATAGCTGCCACTTCATATCGCAGGCAGATAAGAATTGAACAGGGTAAGGAAGTGATGGTCGGGGTAAACAAGTATGCAGAAAGCAATGAAAAGCCAATAAACATATTGAGAATCAGCAGGAGGGCCCAGAAATCCCAGATATCCAAACTGCTTTCCGTTAAGCAGGAGAGAGATGAGAAAAAGGTAACGGAAGCACTTTCTGAACTGGAGAACGCCCTGCGAAACCCTGAAGAAAACTCAATGCCATACATAATAAGTGCAGTAGAATCATACGCTACCCTGGAAGAGATATCTAATGTCGGGAGGAATGTATTTGGTGGATGGAAAGAACCTATCCTTGTTTAAGGACAAGCCAATCAAGGTGCTGCTCGCCAAGCCAGGAATAGACGGCCATGACCGGGGAGTACTTGTGCTTGCGAAGGCGTTCAGAGATGCAGGCATGGAAGTCCTCTATGCAGGTCTTCTACCAACTCCCGAGGAAGTGGTGGACACTGCCATAAATGAGGATGTGGACGTGATAGCTCTCAGCCTCCTCAACGGCGCACATCTGACGGTTTTCAGGAAAATATCTGAACTTCTGAAGAAACGCGGGATTGATGACATAGCGGTTGTTGGGGGCGGTACAATCCCTGACGGGGACAAGCCGAAGCTTGAAAAACTTGGGATTACCGGAAACTATGGTCCGGGAACCCCATTATCAACAATTGTGGATCACATAACTGCAAGGGCATCTGAGGCCCGATCCAAGAAGATGCAATAGGTGCCGTCTTGAAAGTCCAGGACATTATCAATGGGATTCTTAACGGAGACAGAAGAAGCATAGCTAGGGCAATCTCCATCGTTGAGGATGATGAAATGGTAGTCGAGTCATCAGAGGTGATAAAGGGGATATACAATCGCACCGGCAGGGCCCATGTCATAGGTATTACCGGCCCACCAGGCATAGGAAAGAGCACAATGATCGGCAGGCTAGCAAAGATTCTATCTGATGGAAACAAGAAGGTGTCCGTTATTGCCGTCGATGCTTCCAGCCCCTTTTCAGGAGGATCACTTCTCGGAAACCGCATTCGAATGCAGGAATCCCTTACTGAGAACGGAATATTCATGCGGAGCCTTGCCAATCGTGGAATGAATGGGGGTTTATCCCGTTCAACATGGGACGCTGTGAAGATACTTGATGCTGCAGGGAATGACTACATAATAATCGAGACTGTGGGAGCAGGTCAGGCAGATCTGGACATCATTGACCTTGCGGATACCGTGATCGTCGTGCTTGGACCCGGATTGGGGGATGAGATACAGGCGATCAAGGCCGGCATAATGGAGATAGGAGACATATTCATCGTCAACAAGATGGACAGGGAGGGATCATTTTTGGCAATGAAGGATATACAGGATTCACTTGCCATGACTCCGCAGAAGGAGTGGAAGGTGCCGGTTATCGGGCTGGATAGTCTCAAGGGGAAAGGTTACGACGATCTTGTTTCAGAGATAATGCATCATGGGGCATTCAATGGCAGCAGGCCGAATATGAGACTGGACAGGTTCATGAAAGAGGTTGAAATGGCCCTTCAGGCTGAGATAAGGAGACGATACCTTCTTGAAGCAAGGGAACTGCTGAAAAGCAACGATGCTGTTGCACGGCTATCCGAAGAGAAAGTAGATCCTTATTCTGCAGCGATGAAAATTCTGAAGTCTGGAAAAGCAGGTTTGTAGTTTAAGAGAATGTTAAGGTTTAAATAAACTATTTTAATCGTTTTGTATGGCCGGAATGGATGCTCCGCTTAAGTTTTATGCTGACGAATTCATGAAAGGCGTTGGAAACAGGGTCAAGGAAGTGATGAGCTTTGTTTACCCGCCTGTGACAATGTATGAAGAATCTGGAGAGATAGTTATAGAGGCAGATCTCCCAGGTTTCAAAAAGGATAACATCAGGGTTGTCCTGGAAAAGAACGCCCTGTCGATATCAGCAAGGAGGGAACTGAACAGGTCCGGAATGACCTACATGGACCAGAGACCCGAAAGTGTTCATAAGAGAATATCACTCCCCTTGGAAATTGATTATGCGGTGGATTACACGGCAAAGTACGAGGAAGGAGTTCTGACCATAAAGATACCTGTAAAGGGAATAAAGACGGTAAAAGTTGAGTGACCCGATTAGGGTAGCGTTCTCATTTTTTCAAAATTACAGCAGCGAACGCTATGAGATCAAGCACAATGATAATACCTGATAAGAAGGGAAACCTGGGGTAGAAAATTCCTGATGCGAGCAAAACAAATCCCAGGAAGAGCGACGCAGAGATTCGCCTTGACGTATCCCTCTGTTTTACGGGAACGGACAAATCCTCGAGCTGCCTTTTTAAGAGCGGTATTGCGTCCATCCCCTTTTCAATGGCTTTCACTGCCTTTCCCGCAAGAACCTCTATCTGGTTCCTGTATAGTTCCTGCAAAAGCCCTTCATTGTAAAGCATTTCTCTGAGAACCTTGACAAACTGGAAATCAGGATCTAGTTGCATGCAGATCCCTTCAAGCAGTGACGACATCCTCATGTAAAGAACCAGTGATCTGGGGAGCTTGAATGGAAATTCAAATATGACACTGTTAGCGATCTCAAGCAACTCCCTTATCTCCATCTCATTTGGATTCTTTCCCTGCATCCCCGCTATTATCATGCTCATGCTCTGCCTGATAACCCCCCGGTTCGCAGCCGGAGACAGGGCATTTAGTCCGAGTAGTGCGTCTATAATTGCGTCCGGATCCTCGGATACCAGACCATCATAGAGGGAGAGAAGCTGGAATCTGGTATTTTTGTCAAGGCTTCCGATCATCCCGAAATCGTAGAGTATGATCTTCCCGTCCACTGTCACAGAGAGATTTCCAGGGTGAGGATCAGCATGGAAGATATCGTCACGAAGCAGCATCCTCATGAAAAGTAGGTCCAGTTTCCATGCGAGCCGCTTCGTGTCTACATTCCCCATCTTCAGGGAATCAATATCGGTTATCTTTATTCCCGATATATAGGACATGACCATCACCTCTTCTGTACTGATCTCAGGGATTACGTACGGAATCAACACATCTTCGCGGTTGCTTATATTTTCACGTATCCTGCGAATGTTTTCTGCCTCTTTTACATAATTAGCTTCGTCAAAAATCCTGGAACTGAAATCTTCAATAACGTTGCTTATGCTGAAATACAAAAAGTTCTCAATGAATCGTTTACCTGCCTTGAGCAGCCTCTTTATGACTATCAGATCTGTCCTGAGATTCTCCTTTACACCGGGCCTGTTCACCTTGACCGCAACATCCTTTCCCCGATAAACTGCCCTGTAGACCTGGCCCAGGGAAGCACCGGATATTGCCTCTTCATTGAAAGTGTCGAAAACTGTTTCAATGTCCCCTATATTCCGCTCTATGATTGGCTTTACCAGTGCAAAATCAGCCGGTGGAACACTATCCTGAAGTTTCTCGAAGGCAGATAGATATTCCCTTGGAAGAAGATCCGGCCTAGCGGAAATAACCTGGCCAAGCTTTATGAACGTCGGTCCCAGTTTGATGAAGGCATCAACGGCACGTTCACCATTTCTCTGCCTCCGGTAGTTCCACTCTCCGTCTTTTTCCTCTCGTGTTTTCTTGCGGTCACGCGAATACCTTCGGAATACGGGATAAAGTGTGAACAAAGCCTTCAGCTCTCTTCTCCTTATTCCTCCGGGTAGCGCAGAGTGCTCTTCGGATGCCACTATGGAAACCCCCGGAATTCATCTGCGGATGGAGCAAGGGAAGCGTGCATGCTCGGAGATTATCCATTTATAAGTATACTTTTCCATTATATCAGTGCTAATATATCAATGAAATGGCGCCCTATGCTCAGAAATTTCCAACTTTTAGTTATTTTCTTGAGAATGTTGAAAACACTCATTCTGTAGGTTTGGGTCATTACCAGTAATTCTTGTTTACAAATTCTTCGTAAAGTTCTTCTATTTTTCCCTTGTTCTTGAGTTCGTGCTGGGCAAGAAGATTGAGAACACCGCTGATTTCAGGTTCGCTGTACTCCTTGGACATAAGCTGAAGCAGGTTATGAAGATCCTTGGTTGTCTTTATGGCAGATAGCAGAACCCCGTTCAGATCGTTGGCGTTCACCTGTTCCAGATCATCGGATATGAGGTGGTCAAGCATCTCATAGTCCCTGACTTCAGCCAACGGTGCATTTGATGCGGTTTTGCCTGTCCTTATTAGTCTCTCTATCATGGCCTTGTCCTCAAGTTCCTGCTGTGCAAGGTTTCTCAGGATACCTTTCACGTTATCAAGATTTG